>CAZHPF010000037.1:0-8668 GCA_964534095.1 uncultured Candidatus Saccharibacteria bacterium | reverse complement strand
AGAGATCAATTACAGCCCGTTTTGGGTATACTCCACCCCCAAGAATACCGACAAGATAAAGATCACGTTCGAGAAAGCCGATGGCCAGCAATAATTTGGTTGCCCTTGATGTGGGCGAAAAGCGGGTAGGGGTGGCGGTGGCGCGTCATGGTATCAAGGTCGCTCGTCCACTCACCACGCTGCAACGGGACAAGGAAGACTTTTGGCAGCAACTGCAAACGGTGCTTGACGCTGAACAGCCCGAGCAGCTTATAATCGGTCTTCCCAGAGGCCTAGACGGCCAAGAGACGGCTCAGACAGCCGCTGTGCGGCGTTTTGCAGACGAAGCAGTATCTTACACCACTTTACCGATAATTTGGCAAGACGAGGCTCTTACGTCGGTTAAGGCCAAAGAAACCTTGCATCTCAGAGGCAGTAGTTATCAAAAAGGCGAGGTTGACGCGCTGGCTGCAAGCTATATACTGGCTGACTATATGGAAGAGCAACCGGTAGCGTCGTGAACAAGTTACGCCGTGAAAATACCATAAAGTCACGTCGCTGGAAGCGTATCTGGCGAATTGTCCTTATCGTTGTAGTGCTTACTACGCTAAGCGGAGTGCTGGGGCTGCGGCATCTGTATAACCAAAACCTCAAGCCATTAAACGCCTCCCAGAGGGTTGTCCAAGTAACAGTCCCTAGCGGAGCCACAGTGGCCGATATTGCCCAATCGTTGCAAGATAAAGGCGTGATTAGGGCTGCGTGGGCTTTTGAATGGTATGTACGGACAAATAGCTTGCGGGAGCGGTTGCAGGCTGGTACCTACGGACTGCGGCCAAGCCAGAGTGTATCAGAGGTAGCTTCAATTCTGACAAACGGAGCCGTAGAAACTGATCTCGTTACCATTTTGCCTGGCCAGCGGCTTGACCAAATACGCTCTATGCTCATAAACAATGCTGGTTTTTCCGAAGAAGCCGTTGATGATGCGCTCGACCCGTCGCTGTACCGTAACCACCCGGCTCTGGCCGACAAGCCTATAAAAGCTTCGCTGGAAGGCTACCTTTACCCTGATTCATACCAACGAACCAGTACCACTACCCCAGAAACCATCATTCGTGCCTCGCTTGACGAAATGCAAAAGCGGCTCACCCCTAGCCTGCGGGCTGCCATTGTCCGCCAAGGCCTGACAATCCACGAAGGTGTTATCCTCGCTTCAATTATCGAGCAAGAAGTCGGCAACGTAGCCGATAAGCCTACCGTCGCCCAGGTGTTCCTCAGTCGTTTACGCCAAAACATGTTGCTTGGCTCCGATGTGACAGTGTTTTATGGAGCTATTCTCGCGGGGCAAACACCTACTGTGACATACAAATCGGCCTACAATACGCATATTCACGGTGGGCTGCCGCCTGGACCAATCAGTAACGTCAGCGAATCGTCGCTACAGGCCATTGCCAAACCTGCGCAGACGGACTATTTGTTCTTTGTAGCAGGGGATGACGGTGTGACCTATTTTTCCCATACCAACGAAGAGCACGAAGCCTTGACCGAACAACACTGTAAAACTCTTTGCTCACAGTAGGGTAACAGTGGCCGAGAAGACTTGCATTGTGGTTGTGATTTGCTATACTTGATCGAGTAGTTTTAGTTATTATCAGGTAACTCTGTTAGATAACGAAACTACCTCTGTTGTTGCTAAGCGATTAAATCACACCGGAGAGGTCGAATCTCTAGTAAAGATAAAGTAAGAACCAACACAGAGTACTCCCGTAACAGGGAATGGAGCAGTTTATTCGTAATCGAACCCGTAGTACTGGATCACGCCGAACCATTACTAAAGAAGCCACCCGCCGCTGGAAGCGTCTTTTTGTGCGTCGTCGCAAGCGAACGGTGCGCTATAGCCTGTTAACCGCCAATCTCTGTTTGCTAGTGATGGTGGTGTTATTTGTGGCCAAAACCCCGTCTCAAGCTAGCGAGTCGTCCTCTCAGAAAAACGCTATAGCCAGTGAAAATGCCGACTCAGCAGGTGCTATTGCCCCGCTTGACCAGGTATCTTCAGCCGATATCGCGGTAACTGTTGCCCGTACGGCCGGCTTGCCGGAGACCGTATCGGTTACTAACCAGGCTGATTCAATCAGTCTTGCTTCCTCGCAGGTAAAGGCTAGCACTGCTGTGGTGTCAAAGCCGCAAGTAGTAGCCACTGCTCTGCCTTCTAAGGATGACATTCGCACCTATATTGTCAAAAATGGCGACACGATAAGCTCTATCGCCGCTAAAATGGGCGTAACCTCAGATAGCATCCGATGGAGTAACGGCCTAAGCGGCGAGTTTGTCACTGTTGGAGCCGAGCTTGTTATCCCGCCGTCTGGCGTGAACGGTATTGTGTATAGAGTAGCCGCTGGTGACACGCCGGAATCGTTGGCCGCAAAATTCGGCACTAATAAAAATCTGATAATTTCGTTTAACGATGCTGAGATCAGAGGTCTGAGGGTAGGCGAACGAATTCTGATTCCGGACGGACGTATTCAGCCGGTCTCAACGTTTTCTTCCTATAGTGCCCCCGCAGCAACAGGGTTTGCATGGGGAGGTGGTTCGCCTATCTATGGTAGGAACGGCTATGATTATGGGTTCTGCACCTACTACGTAGCAAGTCGGATAAACATGCCTGCTAACTGGGGTAATGCAGATACGTGGCCTACCGGCGCTGCGGCAAGCGGGTGGACGGTTGATGCCACGCCCCGTGTTGGTGCGATTGCCTGGGGTGCACCTATCACTATGCATGTAGCATACGTAGAAGCAGTGTCAGACGATGGTAGAATGATTAAATTTTCTGATATGAATAACCTGGCAGGCTGGAACGCTGTTGGGTATAGCGAATGGGTTCCCGCCAGCTATTTCCCTCGGTATATTTCTCGCTAATCTGCTAGCACTAGGCAGATCTGGATAGCGCTTATTCGGCGCACCTCTGTTATAATCGGGTTAATATGTTTGTTGATACTGCACAAGTGACGTTTCGGGCTGGTGATGGCGGCAATGGTGTCGTTAGTTTTCGGCATGAGATATATGTTGATAAAGGAGGCCCTGACGGTGGTGATGGCGGTAAGGGCGGTGACATTGTGTTGGTAGCAAGTTGGAATCAGAATACTCTAGCGGCGTTTCGCTATAGCAAAGAGCTGACTGCTGATCCGGGAAAGGCTGGCAGCAAGCGACGCCAACATGGACGGAGCGGGAAAGATTTGCTAGTGGCGGTACCCGTGGGAACAAGTGTGGTTTCGGAGGCGGGCGAGCTATTAGCGGATCTTATACAAGATGGCCAGAAAGTGGTGGTTGCACGGGGCGGCGCAGGTGGCTTTGGCAACGCCCACTTTACTTCGAGCACACGACAAGCTCCTCGTATTGCCGAAAAGGGTGAGCCTGGTGAGCAGCGGAGTGCAAGCCTTGAACTCAAAATGATTGCTGACGTTGGACTGGTCGGACTGCCGAACGCCGGTAAGTCCACGCTGCTTAGTGTAGTAAGCAATGCGCGGCCGGAAATTGCTAATTATCAGTTCACTACCCTTACGCCGAACCTCGGTGTGGTAGACATCGACAAGCAGCATTCGCTGCTCGTTGCAGATATCCCCGGGCTTATCGAAGGAGCAGCCGAGGGGAAAGGGTTGGGCGACGAGTTTCTGCGTCACGTTGAACGCACAGCGGTGTTAATTCACCTTATTGACACCTACCAGGAAGACATTATCCATGCCTACCAGACCATTCAAACCGAGCTTGCTGCCTACAAAACAGATTTGACCGATCGGCCACAGATTGTGGCGCTTAATAAAGTAGATGGCCTGGACAAAGAGATGATAGCTGACCGTATCGCTGAGCTGCGTACAGCTGTCCCAAAAGACATTGCCATAGTTGCTATCTCGGCAAAAAGTAAACACGGTGTGCAGGAGCTACTATATGCGGCGCACGAAGCGGTCACGCAGGCTCGTGTGGTAGCACAAGAGGACGTTGATATTAAAAACAACGAACTGCCGATTCTTACATTGTCAGACGACAAAGCTTGGTTTGTGACCAAGACAGACAAAGGCTGGGAGGTTAAAGGCAAGAAGATTGAGAAATTTGCTGCCCGCACAGATTTTGAAAGTTATCATGGAGTACAGCGTTTGCGTGATATTATGCGCAAAATGGGTATCATGCACGAACTTGAACGCCGTGGTATTGCTGCTGGGGAACGTATTGAAACTCGTTTCGGCAGCCTGGAATATTAGAGGGTAGCTTACAAAACAAAAAAAGACGAGCCAACACGACCATAGCTACAATCTATGCACTAGTCACCATTATTGAAAATGGTACACTAACAGCCATATGGCAATGAGTTTTTTCTTTTATGACTTGGAAACAAGCGGCATAAATCCGCGCGAAGCGCGTGTGATGCAGTTTGCCGGTCAACGCACCGATAAGAACCTTCAGCCGATTGGTGAACCGCATAACTATCTTATTAAGCTAACTGATGATGTCCTACCGGAACCCGATGCAATACTGATTACGGGCATTACGCCGCAGCAAACTGTGAGCGATGGTCTGACAGAAGCCGAGTTTCTGCAGATTTTTTATAAACAGATCTCGACTCCTGATACGGTGTTTGTGGGATACAACAGCGTTCGTTTTGACGATGAATTTATGCGGTTTATGATGTGGCGTAATTTTTATGATGCCTACGGCTGGCAGTGGCAGGATGGCCGCTCGCGCTGGGATCTGCTGGATGTTGTTCGTGTGACCAGAGCGCTTCGGCCTGAAGGAATTGAGTGGCCCTTTGCACCTGACGGCAAAGCTAGCAATCGTTTGGAACTGCTAACCAGTGTCAATAAGCTGGATCATGCGTCAGCCCATGATGCGTTGAGTGACGTGCAGGCGACCATTGCGGTTGCTCAGCTTATACGGGACAAACAGCCGAAATTGTTTGATTATTTGCTGACGATGCGCGACAAAAAAGCAGTAGAAAAATTAGTATCCAACCCTGCTCCTTTTGTGTATACCAGCGGCAAATATCCGGCCGAGTTTGAAAAAACAACCGTAGTTGTAAAACTTGCCGATCATCCCCGTAAAAAAGCAGCATTGGTGTATGATTTGCGTCACGATCCCAGTGAATTTTTAGGGCTGTCGCCTGCAGAACTCGTGAAGCGATGGCAGTGGATCAGAGACGAAGCCGCCCCTAAACGACTACCGGTCAAAACCCTGCAATACAATCGTTGTCCGGCGGTCGCGCCGCTCAGTGTGCTTGATCCGGCCAGTCGGCAGCGGCTACAGCTTGAGCAGGAAGCCATTAACGCTAATCTTAACAAGGTGCTATCCGACCCCTCGTTTGTTGACCGGCTTTTTACCGCGCTTGAGCAAATGGACAAAGCCCAGCAGACCCGTTTGGTGGCTGACGCCCACGAAGTAGACGCCTCGCTCTACGATGGATTCGTCGGCGACGGTGACAGGCCGCTTATGCAAAAAGTCCACGAGGTTCAGACCGTCGCGGAGGTTGCCAAGCTTAATATTGTGTTTAGCGATAAACGGCTGACGGCTCTCATGCCTTTATATAAAGCCCGTAATTTCCCTAAAGCGCTCACCGATGCAGAACGGGTCGAATGGGAAGCGTTTCGCACGGTACATTTAATGGAGGGTGGTTCCAACTCCCGTGCTGCCAGATACTTTGCCCGCCTATCGGCGTTGAACGATAGCCAAACACTCAGCGATGCTAAACGATTTTTGCTTGAAGAGCTCCAGCTATGGGGTCAAAGTATCCTGCCTTACACCGAGTAGCGTCTCTTACTGATGGTTAAGGCTGCTTATGCTTCTCGGCATAGCGAAGCAATCGGGGCGTAGCAATCACTACTAGTACAGTTGTGATGATATCCATAATGTGCCCGAAAGTAATTTGAAAATGGGTGCCAGGTACCAGACCAAGCACGAGAAACTGCAGCATGCCAAAAACCCGCTTTACGTTATTTCAATAATACACCTAGTTGTGTATATGTCAATAATCTTATCTGCGTTACTACTTACGCTTGAACCGCCGCTTTACACGTTCCAGCCTGTTGCGATTAAAAACTGTCAAGAAAACAGCAGCTGTCGTGAGGCTTACGACTGGAATGTATAACTCGTACGCGTAGCAAGTCACGGCTGCCGCCAGTAACAACAGGGTAGTAATATCAAACGTCAGCGCCCAGCGTGGTGTTGGCCGCCAGCGGCGCCCCACCTCTTCGGGAACCTTTTTCATGACAAACTCTTGAAGATTCTCCGCCCAGTCAAACTCAGTAGCGAGTACGGCGATCCCGCCTAAAAATACCAACACGCCGCCGGGTCCGGGAAGCCACCCTATAAAAGGAGCAAAAGTAATCAGCGCCATACCGCTGATAAACACTAGTGGCCTGCGGAATGTGTCGGGGCGGCTGTCCCACCATTTTTTGATAGGTCGTTTTCTCACCCCTACAGCCTATCATGCCCGCAAAAATCAGACCACCGTACCCGCTAGCTGTGTGCCCTTTATATATCTTGTGAGGACTCACGTAACCGTGTATACTTATTCGACTATGGCGGAGGTTATTGCAGTTCGAGGTGCCAGAGAGCACAACCTGAAAAATGTCGATGTTGATATTCCGCGGAATAAACTCGTCGTCATTACCGGCTTAAGCGGTTCGGGCAAGTCATCACTGGCGTTTGATACGATTTACGCTGAAGGGCAACGCCGGTATGTAGAATCACTGAGTGCTTACGCCCGACAGTTTTTGGGTCTTATGGAAAAACCGGATGTAGACCAGATTGACGGTCTCAGCCCGGCCATTAGCATTGACCAAAAGTCCACCAGCCGAAACCCGCGCTCTACTGTGGCTACAGTGACAGAAATCTATGATTATTTGCGATTGCTTTTTGCCCGTATCGGTGTACCGCATTGCCCAATTGGTGGTAATGTCATTGAGCGGCAGACCACTGATGCCATTGTCGATCAGGTAGTGGGGCTTACGAAGGATGCGCGTTTAATCATTCTGGCGCCTGTTGTTGCCGACAAAAAAGGTGCCTTTGAACACATCCCGGAGCAGTACCAGCGAGCCGGATTTGCCAGGGTGCGCGTCGACAATGTCATTTATGCACTGGATGAGTTCCCGGAGCTCGATAAAAATCATAAACACAGCATAGAAATAGTCGTTGACAGATTGGTGAACAGTGCTGAAAACCGCGGCCGGCTTGTGCAAAGCGTCGAGCAGGCGCTAGAACTAGCCGATGGACGCCTGAATGTATTGAATGCTGACACCGAGGAGCTCGTCACGTTTTCTATGATGTACGCTTGCCCGGAACACCCCGAGATCAAGATACCGGAGCTAGAACCACGCACGTTTAGCTTTAACAGCCCTCACGGTGCCTGCCCGGTGTGTACTGGACTTGGTTCGCGACTTGAGGTTGATCCTGAGCTGGTCATTCCCAACGGACGGCTGACTATTGCCGAAGGTGCCATTAGGCCGTTTAATCGTGTCGCCGTGGATGCGTGGTATATGAAAAAAATGCAGGCCGTGGCCGATCGCTACAAGTTCTCCTTACATGTGCCGACAAGCCAACTAAAGCCCGCTGATTTGCAGCGTCTACTCTACGGCACAGGCGACGAAGCCTATCGAGTCTCGCTGGGCAGCGGACGCGTATTTGATACGACGTACGAGGGAGTAATCCCTAACCTGGAACGTCGCCACAAAGAAACCGACAGTGATTTTATGCGGCGCGACATAGAACGGTTTATGCGCGAACTACCATGTAATGTTTGCCGCGGGCTTCGATTGCGGCCGGAAGTGCTAGCTGTAACCGTTGGCGGTAAGTCCATCATGGATATTTGCCAAATGACCATAGATGAAGCGGTCGAACACTTTAATACTACGAAATTCACTAACAAAGAATCACAAATCGCGGCACAAGTCGTGAAAGAAGTATGTGCTCGTCTGACATTTATGCAGGACGTTGGGTTAAATTACCTTAACCTGCTGCGAAGCGCGGCTACGCTCAGCGGCGGTGAAGCCCAGCGTATCCGCTTGGCCACCCAGATAGGCTCCGGTCTCCAGGGTGTCTTGTACGTGTTGGACGAACCGAGCATCGGCCTGCACCAACGCGATAACGAACGGCTCATAAAAACACTCAAACATTTGCGGGATCTCGGTAATACCGTACTGGTTGTAGAGCATGACGAAGACACGATTCGTACCGCAGATTATTTACTTGATATTGGCCCGGGTGCTGGCGTACATGGTGGTCATGTAATTGCCGCCGGGACGCCCGAAGAAGTTGCCCATAACATAAAAAGCGTCACTGGCCAGTACTTGCTGGGTAAGAAATACATTGCTACCCCCAAGAAACGTCGAGCTGGCAACGGCAAGCTCCTAGTCATAAAAGGCGCCAAAGAGCACAACCTCAAAAATATTACTGTTGAAATCCCTCTCGGCAAGATGGTGGTCGTTAGCGGAGTAAGTGGTTCGGGCAAATCCTCACTCGTAAATGATATTCTAGCCAAAGAGCTGTCAGCCCAACTTATGCGCGCCAATGAAGTACCAGGCCGACACGATGACATTGAGGGCATTAAGCAACTCGACAAATCAATCGTCATTGACCAATCACCAATCGGCCGTACACCGCGCTCTAACCCGGCAACCTATACAGGGCTCTTTACCCCTATCCGCGAGCT
>CAZHPF010000036.1:0-8835 GCA_964534095.1 uncultured Candidatus Saccharibacteria bacterium | reverse complement strand
AGTGACTACGGCCGTGCCATAGCCTCCCAGAGTTCATTGCGTATTCTGATGCGCCAAGACACCACC
The DNA here is from genome assembly GCA_964534095.1 of uncultured Candidatus Saccharibacteria bacterium. Classification (GTDB taxonomy): domain Bacteria; phylum Patescibacteriota; class Saccharimonadia; order Saccharimonadales; family CALMSM01; genus CALMSM01. Next base: position 8,769 of record CAZHPF010000036.1, on the reverse strand, counting down.
ACAATTAAGAATGTTGTCTCGGAGTTTCATTTAAGTGAGTACGAGGAAAATTTCCTCTTAACCTGTGAAAAAGGTGACGCCCTCATCATTGCTGATCAGAATCATGTTGCCGTTAAAGTTGTGGCTTCCGAAAAAGAGCATCCCCTCATTACTACTAACCCAGCGGAGTTGTATCATCTATGATCTTTTTCCGGTGGCTATTCCGCGCCAAGAACTATGAGCTAAAGATAGTCTTAGCGACATTGGCGGTGATAATTTCGTTGCCAATTATGGCTGTGGTGGTGTTTGCTGGCTCTGGACTGGCGCTGGTCAGTGAAGCTCTTGCCGGTCTAAACCCGATTACTCATCTAGTCGAGATCTTTAATCCTGACGGCGAAAAGGTGGCTGATGTAGAGCTATCGACGGTCTGGCCGACCAAGGGCTATGTTAGTGATGAATTCGGCGCCTGGGAGCCGTGGCGTAAAAATAGAGGCCTCGGGCCGCACACCGGCATCGATATCGCTAACCCCTTTGGGTTGAGCGGTGAACCAGTCACGCCTTTTATTGATGGTAAGGTCATAAAAGTTGATTATGACGGTGGTGGTGACTGCGGTATTTACGTCAAACTTCAGCACCAGCACAACATCACGTCACTCTACTGTCATTTGGCGACCGCGCTGGCACTTGAAGGCCAAGACGTCAAGCCGGGTAACATCATTGGTCTGATGGGTAGTACCGGCGAATCAACCGGGCCACATCTGCATTTTCAAATTATGGTCTACGGCATTCCAGTCAATCCGCGGATTTTCATGGTTGGCATACCGGAAAGGAGCACCCTTGAGAGAATTCTACCCACAACTCACTAATCTGGCCTCACTCCTGCCACGAATTGTCGCTTTGGTTCTATTGGTTGTTTGCGCCACATCGCTTAGCTGGCTAGCGCTCAAAATCTATAACTTTGTGCGGCTACTTCGGCAAAAAGTTGCCTACATAGAAATAACGCCTCCGACTCAAACTGATCGGACTCCTCAAGCTACCCAGCAATTGTTTGCAGTTCTGCATGGTCTTGGTATCACTCGGCGTCTCATTGATCGATTCCTACTGCGTAAAAACGTTTTCGCTCTTGAAATCGTTTCCACCCGCAAGGACGGTATTCGCTTTATCATGCGGGTCAGTCAGAACCAGGCGGCTTCCATTGAGCAGGCTATCATTGCCTATGTATCTGATGTAAAAGTCAGCCGAGTAAATGATTATTTACCGGACTATATAAATAAGAAGAATCGTGTAATCGAATTTAAGCAATCTGAGCATTTTGCCTATCCCTTGCAAGGACTCGAGGCACTCGAGAGCCATGATCCAATCAGCTACATTACTAGCGCCATGACCAAGCTCTCACCAAGCGAGTTGATGTCCCTGCAGCTCGTCGTGACACCGGTTCGTCTGCGCGAAGCGGACGAGCTGCGCAATAAGATTCTCAACAACGAAGACTTACTACCCAAACTCGGCCATCCTAAGAACCATCTGCCAGTTATTACCAACGGCATAAACACCGCATTGTTTGGGATCGTTGATGCTATTGGTGACGGCTATCATGGTGTCTCTAAAAATCAGCACTATGGCTCTCAAAAGGATTTGGAATATGAAAAACAGGTGGCCAAAAGAATTAAGCCGGTGCGGACATTGAGCTACTTCGAGCATGAGTTAGTTGAATCTATCCATAATAAACTGAGCCAGCCACTATTTAGGGTAGATATAAGGGTTTTGCTTGCCTGTGATAGCAAGCAAGAGTTACGCAGTCGCAAACGGAGTATTCAATCAGCTTTTAGCTTGTTTAGCGTACCCAAGTATCAAGGCTTTAAGATGCGCCGAGCCCGCTATGGCTTGCTCAAGCGCAAGCAGCAATTAGCTTTCATGCATCGTCTACCATCTCTTATGCGATCACCGAACACACTTGCTGCTTCTGAGTTATCGAGCCTCTACCATTTTCCTCATTCGGTGACCGCCAAAACTGAAAACGTTGTGAAGTCTTTGAGCCGCACCCTGCCGGCTCCGGTATCGCTAAAGAATGGTTCAACGCTGGATATTCTGCTTGGACAAAACAAGCACCACGGTTCGGTAACTAGTATTGGTTTAACAGCAGCCGAACGGGAGCGGCACGTCTATATTATTGGCGGCACCGGCAACGGTAAAACTACTATGCTGCTTTACGGCATCATCCAGGACATAAAAAGCGGCAAAGGCGTAGCCGTATTAGACCCCCACGGTGATCTTGCCGAGACAATCTTGCACCATATCCCTGAGAATCGAATAAAGGACGTAATATACATTAACCCTGATGATCTGACACACCCGATAGGTGTAAACCTGCTGGAGCTGGCGCCAGGGTTGTCGGGTGATGATCTGCTGAGAGAAAAAGATATCATTACGGAGTCTGCTATTTCAGTCATGCGCAAGATATTCTCTGACGATGATAGCGGCGGTCATCGTATCGAGTACGTGCTCCGTAATGCTATCCAAACAGCATTGACGCTTGAAGCGCCAACCCTGTTTACTATTTTTGAGCTCTTGAATGACGCTAAGTTTCGGCGCAGTGTTGTTCGTGAATTAAAGGACGAACATCTTAAAAACTTCTGGAAAAACGAACTTGGCAAAGCTGGCGAGTTTCAGCGGGTCAAGATGGCAGCCGGTATCACGGCCAAGATTGGTCGGTTCTTGTTCTCTGCTAGTGCAAAGCGCGTGCTCGAACAAGAGAAGTCCACTATTGATTTTGACGACATTCTGACAGGTAAGAAAATACTCATTTGCAACTTTTCAAAGGGGCTGCTTGGGGAAGATACGTCAACACTCTTTGGGACAACTATGCTGGCTAAACTTCAAGTTGCATCACTGAGACGGGCGCGACTGCAACAAGTAGAACGCACACCATACTATCTATACGTGGACGAGTTTCAAAACTTCGCCACTATAAGCTTTGTACAGATGCTCTCCGAAGCTCGCAAGTATAAACTTTTCTTGACTATGGCCGAGCAATCGACCTCACAGCAAGACCAGCAGCGCCTAGTGGACATTATTTTGGCTAACGTCGGCACGGTAGTTTGCTTCCGTTCTGGCAGCCCAGCCGACGAGCGTTACATGTTGCCGCTGTTTCAGCCCTATATTGAGCAAGGTGAAATTGCAAACCTGCCAGCTTATAACTTCTACGCTCGCATAGCAGCCGTACAAGCTCAGGAGCCAATGTCTGGTATGACCTTACTACTGGAAAACACAGGCAGTAATGAGATGGCCCGAAGGGTCGTTGCATCATCGCAAGAGTTGTATACCAAAAAACCGGAGACGCCTAAGTTTGTGGAGCTGGTTAAGAAGGATCCGCCAAAAAGCGAAATCCAACCACGCCAACGCAAGAAAACTCAGGCGACCAAAAAAGGTTTTAATGAGCTAGATGCTAGTCCCGAGGTCGCCTGACAACCTCCGTTTCTGTTAGAAACAGAGGTTAAAAAGAAAAGACTTATGTCCTCTCGCAAGTAGCTGCTGAACACAAGCCTTTCCACCTCAAGTATACAAAACATTTAGAACTTAGATATTATATTTGTTTTTGAATGGTTTGTTATTATTAGTTCATGGGTGACGCCAAGAAAAAAATACTTTTTGTTCACAGCGACAAAACAATTTCATTGATGTATCGAATAAAGTTCGAGCACGAAGGTTATGAAGTAAAAAATGCACGCAGCGGGAAGGAAGGATTAGCAGCTACACAAGAGTGGAAGCCAGATTTGATTATAACTGAACTTATGCTGACTGAAATGAATGGTCTTGAGATGATTGAAGCAATTAAGCAAAACCCGGCAACACAAAACCTAAATATCATTATCTTAAGTGGGCTTTACGACGCAGATACAGTAAACCGAGCAAAAGCTCTCGGTGTTGAAGCTTATTTTGACACGCAAAAACTAACCCCTAAAGAGTTCGCTGAAATTGTAAAAAAATTCTTATAGTTTTGTTTTTGATCCGATTTCCTTCATATTAATACCAATTTTGCCTCTGTTTATGAAGGAGATTACTTTCTTATACCTTCTAAGTGTACGTCTAGAACCTGAGCTAGCAAGGTAGTACACGTTTCACTGACTCCACAGTGCAAGCGTGAGCAGTTAGACAATCGCGATAAGACTTATGGCCGATATAAGAAACAATACGCCAAATATTAATCGAGTAACTATGTGATTCAGAATCTTCTCTCCGTGTGGAATCTTACCTGTGAGGTATGCGATTAACACAAACCACAGAGCTGTAAATAATGCCATTTCTCCTGCGGCTATGAGTTGTAGCGAAGTCGTAATGTTTTTAGCACTTAATTGGCTTACTACAGCGATGTAGAAGATAACCATCTCCATATTAATGAAATGGTTAATGAAGCCAGCCCCAAGAGACCCAAGCTTCCGTGACTTGGTCTCGTTTTGCTTTGGTAAAAAGCAGAGTATTGCTTGCCATAGCAGCCACGCTGCTCCAGCGTAGCGCACTACTCTGGCGAGAACTGGATAGTGAGTAAACAGAGAGTTAATGCCAAAAACTGAGAGTAAAAGCAGAGCGAGGGCGCCAAGTCCAAGTCCACCCGCAGTCAGCATGCCCGCAACCTTACCCTGCTTACCAACAGTACGCATCACCAGCGCATAGTCACTTCCTGGTGCGATAATCATTCCAGCTTGTAGGAGCGCTACAACAATAAGTGGATGAGAATAGTCCATAACATAAGCATAGCAAATGCGAGCCTTACTTCTTTGGTAAAGATAAAGAAGGGGGTTACTTTCTTATGCCTCTTAAGTGTACGTCTAGAACCTGGGCTGGCAAGGTAGTACAAGTCTCCACCTTGCCAGCTCAGAACCATAGACCGTGCTATGTCGGCGTTAATAAAGTAAAGGAGAGCGACATGCACGAACAAACAATACAAACCTACCAAGGTTGGTCTAACCGTGAAACCTGGTTAGCCAGCCTTTGGCTCAATAACGATGAGCAGAGCGCTGCTTTGCTTGGCTTTGCCCGTAAGCAGCCAGGCGACACATTTGCCCAAGCTGAATGGCTTGAAGGCTCAATGCGGTTTGCCTGCATTGAGTACGTGAGAGGTGCGAGCCTGTTTACTGACCTGCTTGATACCGCCTTTAGCCGTATAGATTGGCTGGAGGTGCTTGAGAAGTCGTAGGACTTCGCCCTGAGCATGGCGCTAAACTGCTCCTTCATGCAAGCCAATGTTATTATGAAGCTATGACGAACCCTACAGAGATCGCTCGGTTATACTTCGAATTATCAAACGTGAGTGACTTCGAAGGGATCGGTAAGCTTCTTACTGACACTACTGTCTACATCTCTCAAACTACCGGTGAATATAGAGGACACGACGATATAGTCGCTATGCAGCGAGCATACCACGGTAAGTTTAGCTCTCTTAGGTGGACTGTAAATTCGGTAAAAGAAGTCGATCAGGATACAGTACTATTTGATTACAATTTTGCAGGTACTTTAATCAGCGGTGAAGAAGTTAATTCAGCTGGCCTAGAAGCCATCACTGTTATACGTGGCAAGATTCAATGCATAGAGATTAGCAATAACCCGTCCCAATCAAGTTCGAGTTAAAAGGTAATTGAAACAAGTTTGGTCGGGTTAAAAGCATTGCCCCATATGGATGGTTTGCCACTAAGTAAGGCATCCATGCTTGTTGCAAGGACAGCTATGTCAGATTCGTCCATACCCAGGTTTTCTAGTCTTTGATTTGTTTTGAACAGAAAGCCATTTTTTGAGCGAATATCCTTAACGACAAAAGCAAGCGTCGGGTATTTGCCACGCCAGCCGTCGTCTTCACCGTGCTCTAGGTACTCATCAAGACGTTTGTTGACAAAATACGGTAACTTGTCCGGCACCACAACAATAAACGCTTCCTGGCCGTCTGGTGTCTTGATATACATATTTGGCCGGTACTTGGGGAACATCTTGAAGCGGTTGATCTCAGTTTTGGTGCGGATGGCCGTATCGGGCGGCAGATTCTGTTTAAGGGGCACGTAGCAAGCCAGTGTTGCCAGGCATTCGTTAATGAACTCATCAGTCGCGCGGTAGTCTTGGTAGAGGCTGTTTACGGCCTTATCATCCAGTTCTAGGAGCTTACGGACAGCAGTCACGCCCTCTTTGCTTAGATAATAGTACGCTGGCCTTCTGTCTATCCGCCATATTTCTTTGTATACCTTTATAATTAGGCCCTGTTTTACAATTGACTCTATAGCCTCATAGGTACTGTCATGTCTAATTTCTAGGACTTTAGCAAGTAAGGGTATGGTTACAAATCTAAATTTATAGACAAGCTTTAGGAGTCGTTGCTGTTGGTTGGTTAATCGTATGTTCTCCGCCACGTATCTCTTCTCTCTTTACTATACGTTAGTATAAAGAAAGATAAAGTAAAAGTATATTAGTTGTATCTGTTAGAATTAGTCGTTTTACCCAATATGCACATGGGGTAAATTCTACATAAGAATATGCATAATTAGTATTGCTATTTAGTTTAATTAGTAATACTATTTATATAGAGATTGTACGTTAATAATTCGGCTAATTTGAGGGTAGAAATGTAAATAGCAGAGAAGCACGTTTTGTACTAAAATAGGACTGATGTCCAGAAAGATAGTCAGCATGCAACTAAAAGTACCCGAAGCGCTCCGTGAGCGCGCGAAGTTCGTTGCCAAAGCAAATGGCAAGACACTGAATGATTTTGTACTAAAACTACTGGCTGGTGCCGGTGATAAAGAACTAAAAAAGCTCGCAGAGCAAGAACTAGAAGTACGACCAAAGCCAGGACGTCCCTGGGACAAATAAACCTTCGTTAGTCGAATTATTAACGTACCGATCTCAAGCGGTACGTTTTGTTTATAGAGGGTATAAGCATGGACAACAGGGTTACAACACAGCAAGCAGACAGTCTTATACAAGATTTCTTTGTGCCTGATGAAGAAAAGATAAAACTCCTGCAATCCATACTCGAAATGGAATCCGGTAGGGTTGTATCGTTTGAGGAAGCCGAAGAGATCGGCATACAGCTAATTACACTTTACGAATGCCTAGCGAGAGATCGAACTATCGTTCCAGTTAGGGTAGCTGAATGAACAGCCCCGACAACAACGCCGTTATTATTGCCCGTGTTTCTACGAAAGGCCAGGAGGGTGAAGGCTATTCGCTCGAATCACAGCTAAAGACACTTCAAGCGTATTGTGAGAACGTACACCTGATCACAAGGCGTAGCTACAAGATAGCTGAGTCGGCGTCAAAATCTGAACAACGTAAAACCTTCAAAGAGGCTATGGCGTACATCGCCGATCACAACATCAAGAACTTGGTTGTCGAGAAGGTAGATCGGCATGTCAGAAATCTTCATGACGCTGTAGAAACACACGACTGGTTGCTGCACGACGAGGAGCGCCGCGTACACTTTGTTAAGGATTCTCTGGTCATGCACAAAAACTCCCGTTCTCAAGAATGGTTGAACTGGGGTATTCGTGTCGTTATGGCCAAAAACTATATCGATAACTTACGCGAGGAAGCCATGAAGGGCTGGGCGGAAAAGCTTGCACAAGGATGGATGCCTGGCCCGCCGCCACCAGGGTATAGAACGGTTATAAAAGATGGTAGACGTGTCCACGATTTTGATCCAAATACAGCTAAATCGATGCAAAAAGTTTTCTCGTTAGCATTAAATCCGGGCTACACCATTGAACGGCTTGCAGACAAAATGACTGAGTTTGGCATACTCACTAAACATGGTCGCCCCTTTGCGCCAAGCCATGTTCACCGTATTCTAAAGAACCCATTTTACATAGGCGTAATCCAGTGGGACGGCAAACAGTACCCAGGTAAGCAGCCTAAACTTGTGCCGGAAAAGCTATTCAACACCGTACAAGACAAGATAACTAGAAAGCTCAAAAGCAAGATGCGGAAACACAACCCAGTCTTTAGGGGCATAATTGTTTGTGAACACTGCGGCAAAAACGTTACATGGCAAAAACAAAAAGGCCGCATGTATGGTGCTTGTCAGCGTCGCCTGCCTGCATGTAGGGCACAGAAGTTTATCCGTGAGGATGAGGTTTTCGCAAGTGTTGAGTCAAAGCTTGACGACCTCATATGCCCATCACAGCAGATAATATCTTGGCTAACCAATCTACTACGGTCTGATTTTCAGTTAACCGTCAATAACCAGGAAGAGGCTGAAAAAGCCCTCTACGAACGCATACAACGGGTTAAGCGAATGGATGACATGCTTTACGACGATAAGCTAGCCGGTTTGGTATCGGTTGAACGCTACCTCGAAAAGCACGAGGCATTTGCAAGCGAAATTAAAGGGCTTGAAAAGCAGAAAGGAGGCCTGAGCCAAGAATACGAGGAGAAGTATATGAACGGCATCTCAGTAATCGAGTTGTCGCAGGACGCCAAACGGCAGTTCAAAGACCAAAATATAGACAATGACGAAAAAAGACAGATTTTAACCAAACTTTTCGAAAAAATCAGCGTAAAAGATAATTCTATATCTGTTACCTACACTAAATTAACGGGCGCAATAGCAAGAAAAAGCGTTCAAACTAGGGAGATTTTAGCATATGCGTAAAAACGATAACCAAACCAATCAAAAAGACCCCAACAACGGGGGTCAATTTGACGATTCACTGCTCTCTCTTGGCTTGTATTCTATATGGCTGGGACGGCAGGATTCGAACCTGCGAATGCTGGTACCAAAAACCAGTGCCTTACCACTTGGCGACGTCCCAT
>CAZHPF010000035.1:0-8972 GCA_964534095.1 uncultured Candidatus Saccharibacteria bacterium | reverse complement strand
CGTATTTGCTGTCAGATCTTCTTTCTCTACGGTCGTCAAGAAACTACCGAAACGGCTTGGGCTATCCAGATGCGGCACAAGCGCTTGTGCGGAAGCCTTTTTGTCGGTACTACCCTGAGAAATATAGGCTCCTGTTGCATCAATTCGTATACCTATCTTTTGCATTGGTTCGTCACTTGACCATACAACAATATCGCCAGCCAGTTCTCCTTCTTGCGTCGCCTGATCCGTATAGCGGGCTGCTCCTTTTACCAGCGCGATCGGTTCAGTCTCTTCACCTGACGGCGGCTGCGTAGCGCTTAAGTCAATCGGCTCAGCTTCGGCCACAACAGCCACGAGACCCGAAAAAATAGCGCCAACGCCCGTATGCTCTCTGTTATGAGTAAGTACTTCGTCATAAATACTGCTGATTTCATCTGGATGAGGCAACTGGGATTGGCTTCGTTCGCGCGGATCGGACATGGCTTCTTTCGGCTATTTGTTTTAATTGAGTGAGTTTACTATAGCAAAAAATAGCTATTTTGTCAACAATTGGCAATGCGGACAGATGTGGGTGCCGCGGCCGGCTACGCGGGTTTTTTCTATAGTTGTGCCACAGCGAGGACAGGCTTGGCCTTCGCGTCGAAATACACGGGCAAAACTGATATAACTGCCCTTTTCACCTTCGGCATTTACATAGTTTTTGTCGCTGGAGCCGCCTTTCTCAATAGACAGTTTGAGCACAAATTGTAGTTCACGGTGCAAAGCGGTAACTTGAGGTCTGGTGAGTTGTGCAACTTTTGTAGCCGGGTGTATCTTGGCACCCCATAGCGCTTCGTCGGCATAGATGTTCCCGATGCCGGCGAGCACCGTTTGGTCGAGGAGCGCGGCCTTAATGGATGTATTCTTTCGTCGTTGCAGTCGCGTATACAGTATGTCCGGCGTAAAGCCAGTTTCGAGCGGTTCAGGCCCCACCTTCCGCATAAAATCAATATTCGGAACTTCAGGAGTGGGCAAAAGACGCATCCAGCCAAACTTACGCTGGTCGTTAAAAAACAGACGGGAGTTGTCATCAAATGTTACAACAACTCGTGTGGATTTATCCGGCAGTTCTGTTATCAGCGAATCGCTAGGATGTCCAGCGCCAAACCGTGTGACACCCACAAACACTATTTGCCCGGTCATTTTTAAATGAATAACCAGTGTGTAGTTAGTACTCAGGTCAACCAGTAACACTTTTGCCCGACGTCGCACATTTATAATTTTTGAGCCCACCATAAATGCAGCGACATCAGCATCAGAGTTTGGGAAACTTTTAACAGTATCATGCGACACTTCGCTGATTTGTTTGCCTACTATCAAGCCGACAAGTCCAATGCGTACGGTTTCAACTTCAGGTAATTCCGGCATAGCCTCATTTTACCGGATTCTGTATTTAAGTTTAGGGTAATACTGCAAAAGAGCCGAAATAGTGTTTACACGAATAGTGTACGTGCTAGAGTTGGAGTATGAGTACAGCGCTAGGAGACATTCTTAAACATCGACATATTGAAGAACCCGACGAAGTTCAGGCTATAAAAAAATTTGTCAAAACACAGTTCAATGCTCAGTGCCGAGTGTCCGTACAACCACAACAAATTATCATACAGGTATCAAGCGCGTCCCTTGCCGGAGCACTTCGTATAAAACTTCACGAACTCCAAAAACTCTGTAAAACAACCAAGAGGCTTACCATCAGAATTGTCTGACCAAACCTGCAGTTGCTACAGCACGTTGTTGTCCAATAATAGTTCCCACCTCTCCGTCGCTGCATTCAACTTCAGGCATAAGGGCTCCATCTGAAGCTGGAGGGAGCCGGCCTCTATCTACTTGACTCGCGTCCGCTTCATAAGCCAAAAGTGTACCCCTATCAGTCGTGAAACCAAATACAATGCCGCCTGGATCATGAACTTCTGGGTGACTGCCTGTCATATCAATCCATGCCATTGCTTGATTCCTTGTTTATTTTGATAATCCTGTTTTCAGTACACCGCAGGATAAGATCTAAATCAAGGTAGGTAGACATTTTATAAGCATAAGCTTCTATTTATATCACACGTGACGTAATATAGGAGCTAGCTCATTACGAAGCTGGCCAAAATGCTGATACTTTATGGCTTGCATGCCTGCCGCTCGGGCAGCTTCACAATACATATGGTTGTCATCAATAAAGACACACTCATCCATCGAAACCCCTAAACGTTCCGCCGCCAGTGCATAAATACGGGGATCCGGCTTGACCATGCCTACTTCCGCCGAAATAACCACCGCATCAAATACGCCCAGCTGTTCTTCTGTGAACCTCCGCTCCAGTACACCGCGGTTCGCATTACTCAACATACCTATTTTAAAGTGTTTTTGAAGCGTATCGGCAATATAGGCGACTAGCTCATCGTCAGGTTGTTCGCTCCTAGCTACGACTGATTGCCACGTCGATGCATCAATACCAAGCTGGTTACATATACGGCGGGTCATTTCAGCGGAGTCAATTATGCCCAGACTAGCCGCGCCCAACAAATCGCGGATAAACTTTCTATCGTGTTCGGGATTACCGCCCGCTCGCCGCCAGGTAGCATCAAACCCTTGACCAATAAGCACCCCAAAACAATCAAAGATAATAGCGCGTATCATTACCGCTAGTGTACCCGACTATTACAACGATACGCCAGAAATAAATTTGTTATAGTCAGTGATCTGTGTCTGGAACAACTGCATGACGGCGCCAGAATTCCCATCAAACGTACCAAGGTTTTTTCCGCAGGATGTCGACCATGTGTGTTGAACCTTATCCTTTTTTTCTAGTGTTTCATAAATAAAACGACGCCCTGCAGGACAAACGCCACGCTCATCAGTAATATCAGTCTTCCGTGAGGTAGTATACCCAGCATGCTCCAGTGAACGCAAAAAGACATCAAACGCCGTTTGGTTGTTTGGCAGGGTTTTGCTTTTTTCGACCCGATTTGTATAACTGTCCAGGACTTCAGCACGCCTCATTTCTCGCGTGACTGTTATTCGTATAGAGCGATACTGGTCGTCGCCAACAACTCTGCCTTGGGTGGTGTACACTACTCTGGCATTAGCTGAACCTGCGTAATCGTGAAGTTGTTTTTGGGGGGTTTCAGTCGGATTACTTACCGGTTTTTCATCGGAGCCTCCCGAAAGCAGCACAATACCCAACGCCATGATGACGAAGATGACAAATATGGCCAACAAATACCTCTTCATAACATCAGTATTATGTCACAAAACTATTTTAAATACAAGGTTCTAAGTTGCGAAAGCAGCCTTTATAGCTGGCAACGTAAATTCGTTAGCCAGTTCTAACGCCTCATCGAGCGTACACCAACGCCAGTCCATATGTTCATCACTGATTACTGGATCGCCATCAAAATCGGCTGTCACTTGATAGAAAATCAGTGTCAAACTATTGGTGTTATCAATATTCCACGGCAAACGTGTAGCATGCAAAATTCTCCCGATAGTAATATTGTTGATATTTGCGAGCTCCTCGTGCAGTTCGCGGGTTAGCGTCTGTTGAATTACTTCGTCATCGTCTATGCGGCCACCGGGCATTTCCCAGATATCGCGCCGTCCTTTGCCACCGTTCGCACGCAGTAAAAGTACTTTATCGTCTCGGATAATTACTCCTTTAATACCTACATAAAACGTCTTCATACCTATTTTCTCCTTTATGGAACGCGTGTTGGGTCCCAACAGGTACGCAAGTTTTTATTCAAACGTTTGATCTTCTGCATATCATTGCCGGTGAGTTCAAAGTCAAAAATAGCAATGTTTTGGGCAACCCGCTCCGGGGTAACGCTTTTAGGCAACAGTATGGTACCGACCTGCAGACACCACCGCAACATAATTTGCGCCGGTGTTTTCTTGTACTTTTCGGCTAATGTAACGAGCATGCTGTCATTAAGACCGTGACCATGCGCCAGCGGCGAATAAGCTTCGACTACGATCCCCTCCTGCTGACAATATTCGAGCAAATCGGGCTGTTGCAGGAATACGTGAAGCTCAACTTGATTTACGGCTGGCATGACACTCGCATACTTCTTCATCTGCTCGAGATGGCGGATTGTATAGTTGCTGACACCGACGGCTCTTGCTTGGCCTGCAGCATGCAGTTTTTCCAGTGCCTGCCAGGAGCGCTTACGAAGCCCTGTAACCGGAAAATGAAGCAGTAATAAATCGACGTAATCTGTCTTCAGCGCCTCAAGCGACTGCTTAAAACTACGGTTAGTAGCATGTGCCCCGAAGTTTTTTACACTAATTTTGGTCGTAATAAACAGCTGTGAGCGCGAGATACTCTGTGCGCTCAGTATGTCTCCAAGCATCTTTTCGTTCCCGTACGCTTGTGCAGTGTCGAAGTGACGATAACCAGCCTGCAGAGCAGCCGTAACAGAACGTTCCAGGTCTGCTTTATCTTGAATCTGCCATAAACCGAGGCCAATGTTAGGAATAGTCCTGTCTCCAAGCTTTGTGGCGAGTATCATAGATCCCCCCACGTTTTACCGGTACTGATGTCGACACGCAATTGTACGCCAAGCTTTGGATACACCTTTTCCATAATATCTTTCATGAGTTTTCCTACTTCCTCGGCATCCTGTTCGTTACACTCCACCATGATACTGTCGTGTATTTGCAGCAGCATTTGCGGAGCACCAGTATGGTCATCATAGCGCACCGTATCGTATTCCTTGGTAAGGGCTTTTTGCACTTCAATCATAGCGAGCTTGGTAAGGTCGGCAGCCGTACCCTGTATGGGCATATTAACGGCCGCACGGAATGCCGCTTCTCTCAGCATAAAGTTGCCTGATTTAGTATCTGGTGTCGGCCGACGGCGGCCGAGCAGTGTTTCGACATACCCGCGCTTCAGGGCTTGCCCGCGAAACAGCTCTATCATGTTTTTAAGTTTAGGACGGACTTCAAAGTACCTATCAATGAACTCCTTGGCTTCAGCATAGCTGATACCGGTTCCGCTACTCAGCCCATGCACGCCCTGGCCATATAATATGCCGAAGTTAACTGCTTTGGCGGCATAACGCATCTCTTTTGTCACATCCTTTGGATCGACAGCCTGGATAAGTGCTGCTGTTTCGGTATGAATGTCGCGATCTTCGTTAAATGCTTCGATCATCAGCTCATCACCGCTCATTGCTGCCGCGATTCGTAGTTCAAACTGCGAATAGTCCGCCGAGACAAACACGCGCCCCTTGCCCGCTACAAAACCTTTACGGATTTCACGCCCCAGTTCAGTTCGAACAGGAATATTCTGCAAGTTCGGATCAACAGACGATAGCCTACCTGTCTGGGCAATCGTAAGGTTAAAAGTAGTGTGTATACGGTTATTTTTATCTGCAACGGCAGGTAATGTATCCACGTAAGTATTTTTGAGTTTTGCATACTCCCTGAATTGGTTAATACACGTGATGATGGGGTGGAGATCTTTGAGTTTTTCTAGCACATCAGCGGCCGTTGAATAGCTGCCGTGCCTGCCTTTTTTAACACCCGCAGTCGGCAGCCCTAAGTCTTCAAACAATACTTGGCTAAGTTGAGCCGGGCTGGCAATGTTGAATTCTTTGTTGGCAAATCCATAAATTGTTTGTTCAATATCACTTAGCTTGTCTTGAAGACTGTTAGAAAGTTGTTCAAAGAATGGCTGATTCATCAAAATGCCCGTTTTTTCCATACGGGCAAGCACTGGAATGATAGGCCACTCTACGTCCTGAACAAGCTGGATAACCTTATTGAGTTCACTGATTTGCTCGCCTTGTGTATTGGCTAATAGTCGCAGCGCAGCAGCAGTTTCAGCTGCATGGTTTATGTACTCCTCGTCATCCAGGTCGTCAAGCTGTAGCTCTATGCCCAGATCGGTCATGAGTAGTTCACTAATACTTTGTTCCCGCCTCAGGCTATTGATGATAAATGCACCTACTAAGGTGTCGTGAAATACCGTTGGTAAATTAACATCAAGCGTAAGCAGAATTTTAAAAATAGCCTTTATGTCATGTCCGATCACGCTCTCAATAGGTAGCGCACGTATCACCGGATAGGACGCAGGGCTAAGTTTGGTAAGGTCTAGTACGTATGTTGTTTTTTCATCAGCAATAATAAGGGCTTTCGGTGTGTCTCCTTGTTTGTCAGCGCTACGCCCATGGAGCACGACTTCTTTGCTTGAAACGGATAGCTTGAGGCCTTTCATTTTATCATCAGAATCAATCAGGACTACTTTGCCAAGCTCTAACCCGCCACGATCAATACGTTCAATTTGGGCTTTTTGCTGTTCGTTCCCCCGCATATGCTCCGGCAAGCTGCGCAGCAACGAACGAAATTCCAGCCGCTGCAAAATATCCCGTAGCTCGTCTACATCTAGTTTATGCACATCCATTTCGGGCAAGTCTAGTTCAATAGGTGCATCATCATATAACCGAGCAATTTCTTTACTCATATATGCTGACGTTTTGCCTGCTTCGAGTTTTTTGCGTAAATTGTCCCTGACTTCCCACAGGTTTTCGTATACTCCATCCAGGGTTTTGTACTTTCGCAAAAGCTCTAGAGCGCCCTTTTCACCAATACCCGGCACGCCGGGAATATTGTCTGATGAGTCGCCTTTTAAAGACTTTAGATCCAGAAACTGATCAACGTCAATGTTATATTTAGCCTCAAATGCTGCCACGTCAAACCGCTCAATATTACTAAAGCCTTTTTTAAGCGCATACACATGGGTATGTTCCCCAACACATTGCAGCGCATCAAGATCAGACGTAATCAGCATCGTCTCTAGCCCTGCAGCGTCGGCCTTTTTAGCAAGCCCGCACATGATGTCGTCAGCTTCATAATCATCAAGTTCGTAAAGAGGCCAGTTAAAAGCCCTAAGTAACTCATGGAGGATTGGTATTTGCGCATAAAAGTCAGGCGGAGCTGGTTTGCGACCCGCTTTGTATTCAGGATAAACTTCTAGTCGTTTACGAATATTTGTCTTGGGCTTATCCCACGCTACGCAGACGTAATCCGGCTGCAGTTTTTTAATAAGTTCTAGCGCCATGGCTGCAAATCCATACACACCACCTGTTGGTGTACCGTCTTTTGTGCTTAACCCCCCCATCGCGTAGTAACCACGATAAAACACACTTTTACCATCTATAATCGCTAGTTTTTTTCGCGCGGGCGTCGCCATACTTATAGTATACGCTAACGTGCCGTTTCACTGAGGTCTCTGTTTACAATCGTCTGCATTTACCCGATAATGCTTGCTATGCAAACGGTGGGAAAACATCAAGATTCTGCTCCGTATCGCCTTGGGGTAGATGCGGTACTTAGAAAACTTGACACTACAAAAACCGGTCTTACCACTGAAGAAGCTCAAACACGGCTCCTCGCCTATGGCCCAAACACCCTAGCGGACTTACCATCCGACCCGGCATGGCGGAAATATCTGCGCCAGTACAAAGACCTGATGATTGCCTTGCTGCTATCGAGTAGTCTTCTTTCTTTATACCTCGGCGATAAGCGCACCGCGATTGTACTGGGGCTTATTGTGGTATTCAACACCGTCATTGGATTTGCCCAAGAATTTAAAGCCGAAAAGATCATGCAAGCACTTGAGAAGCTCGTAAAACCAGCCGCCGAGGTATATCGTGATGGGAAACTGTCCGAAATAGAATCACAGCTACTTGTGCCCGGTGATATTGTACGTATCAGCGAGGGCGACAGCGTGCCCGTCGATCTTCGGCTTATTGAAGAAAGCGAACTTTCAACTAATGACTTTGCATTGACAGGCGAAAGCAACCCCAGTCGAAAATTTTTGCACGCTATCGAGGCTGAAGTAACTCTGGGTAACCGCCAAAATACCGCTTTTATGGGAACGACGGTTGCCACCGGCGAAGCACTCGGTGTAGTTATCGGCACCGGCATGAACACCGAGCTGGGACGTATTGCAAACCTCAGCCAAAGCGCACCCCGTACGCTCAGTCCGCTACAACGCGAGCTGAACCATATTGCTAGTCGGGTTACAATCGGCGTGGGGGCATTGTGTCTAGTTCTACTCCCGATTGCTATTCAGGCCAATCTTGGTATAAAGGGCGCCTTCTTGTTCGCCATTGGCTTCGCCAGTTCGCTCATACCCCAAGGCTTGCCGGCCGAAGTCAATACAGCACTAGCCCAGGCCGCTAACCGTCTCGCCAAAGCCAAAGCCCTAGTCAAAACCCTCTCTGCTGTCGAAACCCTCGGCGCCACCCACATTATCTGTACCGACAAAACCGGTACGCTCACTAAAAACCAGATGACCGTCGAGCGCATACTTATCGGCGACGCCTCGTATCCAGTGAGCGGCATTGGTTACGAAGCAAATGGAGCTATCCAAACCGACCGCGGCCAGGCTCTTTCCGAAGCCCAACTCAAAACGTTTGAACAATTTTTCTTTTGTGGTGCGCTTGCCAGCAATGCCAAAGTACTCCCTCCCGACAACGAACACGCCGATTGGTATTGTCTCGGCGATCCCACAGAGGGCGCATTGATTACGTTGACACGCAAGGCCGGCATAGACATCGATACTCTGGAAGCACATCATCCCGAATTAAAAGAGTTCACTTTCGATTCTGCACGCAAAAGAATGTCGTCTATCAGAAAGCTTGACGACAAGCTATACGCATATGTCAAAGGCGCCCCTGAAAGTATTCTGGAACGCTGTACCCATATACTTGAGAACGGCAAACTGCGTAAACTCACGGACAAAGACCGTACCTGGTACGCCCAACAGCACGATGCCCTGTCCTCAGCCGCTATGCGTAACTTGGCATTTGCTTATAAACCATTGCCTGCGCACACCAACCCTAACAGCCTGCACATGGACACCGTAGAGTCTGGTCTTACGCTGCTCGGGATGGTGAGCATGATCGATCCGCTACGCGAAGAAGTACCGGCCGCCATGCAAGCCGCTTCCTTAG
>CAZHPF010000034.1:0-9034 GCA_964534095.1 uncultured Candidatus Saccharibacteria bacterium | reverse complement strand
GCAGCGGGCAAACTATTAAAATCAACCGTTCTATTACGGAACGCCTGAAAGCAAAAAGAGCCGGACACGCTACCAAGCATGCCCAGCGGCTCATTGGTATGCCAAAAGGCAGGCTACAGCGTATCGTCTGGCGTATGCATCCTAAGCGCCTCTGGAAATACTGGACAAGCCGCGAGGGCATTATTATGGGTCTCAAGATTACCGGGATCGGCCTTTTAGTTGCTTTTCTGCTACTGGTCGGCGTGTTTGCTTACTTCCGGAAAGACCTGCCCAATCTTCGTGACATATCCGGCAATAACATCGGTGGTAGTATCCGTTATTACGACAAAACCGGCAAAACTCTGCTGTGGGAAGATTATGATGCGGTCAAACGTATTCCTGTTCAGGATGACCAGATCGCCCAAACCATGAAGGATGCCACTATCGCTGTTGAAGATAAAGATTTCTTCAAGCACGGTGGATTCGACACCAGAGGTATCTTGCGTGCCGCTATCAATAACGTTCGCGGCAGCAGCGGCCAACAAGGCGGTTCAACAATTACCCAACAGCTCGTCAAGCTTACCCAGAACTGGAGCAAAGACCATACCTATACTCGTAAAGCCAAGGAGCTCATTTTGGCTGTTGAGCTAGAGAGAAGCTACTCTAAGAAAGAAATCCTTACGGGGTATCTCAATACCGCCCCATACGGAAGTGTTGACTACGGTGTACAAGCAGCGGCGGAAGATTATTTTAATAAGCCTGCGAAGAATCTGTCATTAGACGAATCGGCGTTTTTGGCGGCAATTCCGAAATCCCCTGGCTATTATTCCCCGTATAATGACGACTTTGTACAGAGCGGTGGCAAACAAGCGCTGCTTGGTCGACAACACTACATTCTTGATCTTATGGCTGAACAAGGCATGATTACCAACGAACAGCGCGACAAAGCCAAAAAAGTCGATACGCTCAAAAAAGTCAAGAAACGCAAACCGCGGTTTGATAGTATCCAAGCTCCGTACTTTGTCTTGACTGCCAAAGCCGCCCTCGAAAAACAAATGGGCGCAGGAGTAGTCAAACACGGCGGGCTAAGCGTTACTACTACGCTCGACTTGGAGGCACAGAAAGAGGCCGAAAAACAAGTACAAGCAGGAATCGTTCAGGTGCAAGCCCAGGGGGGAGACACAGCTGCTTTTGTAGCCGAAGATGTGAAGACCGGTCAGGTCGTCGCCCTGGTTGGTGGCGTTGATTTTAACAATCCAGAATATGGCCAGAATAACTACGCTCATCAGCTGGAACTGCCGCCAGGGTCGTCGTTTAAGCCATATGACTACGCAGCCCTCATTGACACATCCGATAATGTCGGTGCCGGGTCAGTGCTATACGACACTAAAGGTGCTGTGCCAGGATATCCTTGTACCACAGGTGTAAGCCGTACGGGAGACTGTTTGGTCGACTATGACTTTCGCTATCCTGGGCCATTAACGCTTCGCTATGCCTTAGGCGGATCCAGAAACGTACCGGCTATCAAGGCCATGCTGACGGTTGGCGTGAATGAGACAATCGAAGTCGCCCACAAGCTAATGACCAACTACGGGCCTGACGGGCAGCCTGACCCTACCAAAGGTAACTATAACTGCTACTCTGACGAAGCCAGCACGCAGAAATCCCAGTGTTACGCTGCTTCTGCTATCGGTGATGGCGCTTACTTACGCCTCGACGAACATGCGCATGGTTTTGCTACTATTTCTAGAAACGGGCGTAATATACCGCAGACGTATATCCTGAAAGTCAGCGACTCATCCGGCAAAGTCCTGGACGAGTGGAAGCCAAGCGAAGGGGTGCAAGCAATACGCGCCGAAAGCGCTTACATTATTGCTGATATGATGAGCGACCCGAACGCCAGTTATATAAGTGGTGCCAAGCCTCATCAGTTTAATGGCTGGAAATTTGCCGCCAAGACTGGTACAACCAACGATTCTAAAGACGGCCTCATGGGCATGTTCTCTACCAAGTATGCCGCCATGGTATGGGTCGGCTACCATAACCGTACGCGTGAAATGAGCGGGTTTATGGAAACGATGACGATGCCTATCGTCAATGGCTGGATGCAGGGCATGCATACTAACCTTACTACAGAGGAACGCCAAAAACCATCCGGCTTGCAAAACCTCCCAGCATTTGTCGTGCGCAGCCATGTAGGGGTAGGCTCTATTGAGCCAAGCCCCGCCACTGATCTTTTCCCTTCTTGGTACAAACAACCTGGCGCAGCAACCGCTAAAGATGTCGACAAAGTAAGCAATAAACTAGCGACCGAGTGTACACCACAGCGTGCTATCCAACGAGCCAACAATGCCAACAGCCTAACCTTCTCGGTTGATAAGTTTGTTGGTACAGGTGGCGCCAATACCAGTGCAAAAGACGATGTTCACAAGTGTAATGACACTAAACCGTCTGTGTCGATTAAGACCCGAAATGTTACCTGCGTAAGCTCCGGCTGTACTTTGTCGGTCAGCGTCAGAGCCGGTACTCATCCACTTAACTCGAGCAAGTTTCCCGGAACCTTAAACTTTATCGTGGACGGCCACACGGTCAAATCACAAACTATCGGCGGGCCTGGCAGTTACAGCATTTCGTATAAACCGACGTTTAACGGCACCAAGTCGTTCCGAGTAGAAGTCATTGACAGTGTGCTCTATGATGCAAGTGATAATACAAACATTACTGCTAGTAGCAGCACGATCACGCTTGATACGCCGACACATAGCGGTAGCCAAGTACACTTTAGCTGGTCCGGCGGCAGTGGTAACGTGTCGGTTTATCTCAAAGGTGGTGGTTCATTGTGTGGGAGTACAAGCGGCTCATGTTCGGTTGCCGATTCACAGGCACCGAACGGAAGCCAGGTGTATGCAAAACAAGGCTCTAAACAGTCTTCTTATGCCACAGTCAGTTACTAGTCTTTGCTTAGAAATGTGTTGAGCGCTGATCGTACATCTAGAACTGGACGGTAAAATGCTTGCTTTCTAATGTCCTTGCTCGTAGGGCCAATGACAACCTCAAAGCCCAGCTTTTTAGCTTCTGCCAGGCGCTTGTCAATAAACGGTACCCTGCGCACTTCGCCGCTTAACCCAACCTCACCAAACACTACAGCGTTTTGTCCTAACTGCATGCCTTTGGCGGCGCTGGCTATTGCCATACAGATCGCTAGGTCGGCTCCTGGTTCCTGCAAACGTATGCCGCCAACAATATTAAGGTAAATATCTTTGTCAGCAAGATTGAGTTTGGTGCGCCGCTCCAACATGGCAATTAACAAGTTTACTCTGTTAAGATCAATACCGCTTGCGGCGCGTTTAGGATAGCCGTAGCTTGTTTTATTGACTAATGCTTGTACTTCGACAAGTAAGGGACGGGTTCCTTCAAGAGTAGCAAGCACTATCGAACCATCGCTGATTTGCCGTTCAGCTAACAGTGCAGCCGAAGGGTTGGCAACCGGGCGTAAGCCGTCGTTATGCATTTCGAATATTCCGGCTTCATTGGTGCTACCGTAACGATTCTTTATCGCACGCAATATTTTGAATCCGCCGTAGCGGTCACCTTCTAGCTGCAACACAACGTCGACCACGTGCTCCAGGACTTTTGGCCCGGCAATTGAGCCTTCTTTGGTAACGTGGCCTACCAGCACTAACGATGTATTGGAACGCTTGGCGGCAGCCGTAAGCAACGCCGTACTATTGGTGATCTGACTGACATTTCCGGCAGCCGACGCAATGTCATTACAGGCAATGGTCTGAATAGAATCTACAATCACGAGATCAAAAGCTTCAGACGCTATCGAGACAGCAATGTCATCAGCTACGGTAGAGGTTGCGAGCTGCAACCGTTCACCAACCACGCCGAGTCGGGCGGCTCTTAGGCCAATCTGATGTGCAGACTCTTCCCCGCTGATATACAACACGCGATGCTCTTTGGAGAGTTCATAAGCAAGTTGCAACAACAGGGTACTTTTGCCAATGCCAGGCTGGCCAGCAATCAAGGTAACGCTACCTGCCACAAACCCTCCGCCGAGCACGGTATCGACTTCGCTCATGTGCGTCGAAAACCGTGCGACATCACGAGCAGTGGCCATCGTCACATTTTGAGGTTTGAGCGCTTTGCCGCTGGCACTTTTCCCTGCCGAGCCAGCTACTTTGATATCTGTCAGTTGCTCGACAAGCGTATTCCATTCGCCGCAGTTAAAACATTTGCCGCTCCACGTAGCACTTTCAGCCCCGCAACTACTGCACACATAGACAACGCTAGGTTTTTTCACCATATACAGCTAGTGTAGCAGAGTTTACTCCGGGCTCACACTGCTGTTGAGTTGTTGCTGCAACTGCTTTTCTTCGAGCGCAATGGCATTACGGGCGGCTACAATATCGTTGTAGCGATCAATCAATGTATTGGTCTGGGCAAGGAGGGCATTATAGCCCGCGACGCGCTGGTTATACTCATCAATACTGGTCTGATCGTTGCTCGCCTCAACAGACGGTCGGTCAGCAGCCAGAGCACCAGCTTGTTGTTGAAGCAGCTCGTGATTGTCATTTATCTGTTGCTCTAGCGCAGTAAGCTGGCGATCATACGTTTCAATTTTGGCTTCGCGCTCCGTAAACGCTTTGCGGTATTGGTTAGCAAACCCCGTCACCTTTGCACGATTCACAAAATATTGTTGGTAATACGTTTCAAGCTCCTCCGGCAACGTCGTTATTTCGGTGCCAAAAATAGAGTGCATTTCGTTGACAAGGTCGTTTGGCTCGGTTTTTTTATATGACTCTAATACGTCATGGATACGAGTATCACGCAAGTTATGCTCATAATAGTTTAAGAGTAGTGCATTAATCTCTTTGCGCTGCTTAGACGACATATGATCATATGCGGCATGCAACATTTCATGGGCAGCCGTGACTTGCTCAACGCCGCGTAACTCCTTGTCTTTCACTGCAAAGATATAAATCCCTTGTTGAACGGCATGATAACACCCCAGGACAATAGTTTTTTCGGCACTGGCAGGGCAGCGTTGATTAAAGTCTTGGCGGCCTAAGACAGCAGGTTTGTTGAGATAAAATAAGCGTTGCCCTTTTTCAGTCATTGTAGTATCGCCAGCAAGCTGTGCAACCGCGGCAGGCGGGACATAAGACCGAAGATAAAGCCACTCTCGAACTGGCTGTGTCCATAACCGAGCCAGCACAAAGACGAGAAGGATACCAAAAAATCCTATACAAAAACGCAGGAATGCAGGAAAACGCGAAGACTTCATACGCTACAGTATAGCGTGTTGTTAGGCCACTTTGCGAGGCAAAGAAGCTTCGGTGACTTGTTCATAAACAAGCGTTCCGTTTTTTGCGCCGACTTTTATGACATCACCGTGCTTGTAGGTATCTTTTAGGAGAGCTAGCGATATATGATCCTCGAGTGTTTCCTGAATTAGCCGCCGTAATGGTCGTACGCCGTTTTTTGCATCGTAGCCATGCTCTAGCAAATACTCTTTGGCTTTTTGAGTCAGCTGTAGACCCACGCCATGTTTCACAAGTCTGTCTTTGAGTTCATTAAGCTGTAGTTCAAGAATGTGTAATATATCTTTTTTGGTGAGAGCCCGAAACACCACCGTTTTATCAATCCGGTTAAGTAACTCGGGGCGCATCATTTTTTTGAGTACTTCCTCGACTTTATCTTTGTTCTGTTGATGCAACGCATCCAGGTCTTCGTGGTCAGCTGCGGTTTCCACACGGAAGCCGAGATTGGCTTCTTTCTGCAAACGCTCGGCACCGATATTGCTAGTCATAATAACAATGGTGTTAGTGAAGTCAATGGCGCGTCCCTTGCCGTCAGTAATCTTGCCGTCTTCGAGGATCTGCAGCAGCATATTAAACACATCCGGGTGAGCTTTCTCGATTTCGTCAAACAGTACTAAGCTATATGGCTGCCGACGAATTTTGTCAGTCAGTTGGCCGCCGTCGTCATACCCTACATATCCTGCCGGAGCACCCAACAAACGCGAAACGTTGTGGTGTTCACCGAACTCACTCATGTCTATTTTTACTAACGCATCGCTGGAGCCAAAAAACTCAGACGCTAATACCCTGGCAAGCTCTGTTTTACCAACACCAGTTGGGCCAAGGAATATAAACGAACCAATCGGTCGTTTGTGGCTCCCTATTCCTACGCGATTGCGGCGTACAGCCTTGGCAACCGCTTCGACAGCTTCGCTTTGCCCAATGACATGTTTACTTAAGCTTTTCTCGAGATTCAACAGATATTTCGCCTCGGAGCGAATTACTTTGCGTACGGGCACGCCGGTCATGCGAGCCACCACTTGAGCAACGTCATCGCTGGTGACGGTCAACCGCTTGGCAGTTTTGCCCTTGGCTTCGAGCGCCTTCAGTTCTTTGCTAAGTTGGCTGGCCTTAGTTTTATATTCGGCCGCCTTTTCATAATCTTGACGATCAGCCGCGTCTTCGATACGGCCATTGAGCAGTTTCAGCTCTTTTTGAAGCCGACGAACTTCCGGCGACGTCTTACCCTTACCAACGCGCAGATGGGCTGACGTTTCATCCAGTAGGTCAATAGCTTTGTCGGGCATAAAGCGGTCATTTATATAACGTGCAGCGAGGGTAACTGTGTCTTGCAAGACTTCATCGCTCACGGTCACACCGTGGAACTCCTCGTAGTGCTTACGCAACCCCTTCAAGATAGCCAATGTTTCCGTTTGGTTGGTTTCCGGCACAATAACTGGTTGGAAGCGGCGTTCAAGCGCAGCGTCTTTTTCGATATGTTTGGTGTACTCCGCAGTGGTGGTTGCGCCGATAAGCTGCATTTTGCCACGAGCAAGTGCAGGTTTTAAGATATTGCCAGCATCCATGGCACCTTCGGCAGCACCAGCGCCAACAATCAAATGTAATTCATCAATAAAAACGATTGACTTGTCGTCTGCCTCAAGTTCAGACATTACCTTTTTGAGGCGTTCCTCAAACTCTCCACGATATTTCGTCCCCGCAATCATACCTGGTAAGTCCAGCATGACGATGCGCTTATCCAGCAAACTATCTGGCACGTCCTCAGCTATGATACGCTGGGCTAGTCCTTCGACGATGGCAGTTTTACCCACTCCGGGCTCACCAATCAATACTGGATTGTTTTTAGTGCGACGATTGAGGATAGTCATTACCCGCGTAATCTGTGCTTCACGACCAATGACTGGGTCTAATTTACCGTCCCGCGCCATAGCAGTTAAATCCGTGCCGAAGAAATCTAGCGCCGTCTTACTACGTCGTGCGCTGCCCGATCGTCGTCGGGAAGTAGCGTCTGTGCTACGGCCACGCCCGCCTTGCTGCTGGTTGAGTAAGTTCTCCAGGTCGGCAGTCAGCCCATCTATATCTACATCCATTTCGGCCAGCAAACGGGTAGCGCGAGCATTTTTTTGCGTCAATATGCTATAGAGGATGTGTTCGGTACCAGTATATTCTTGGTCAAAATCGTTGGCTATGTCTTGAGCCATTTTCAGGGTAAGTTTAGCTGTTTCGCTCAGTCCTTTGCTGGAAAGGTTTACCACAATAGTTTTCGGAGAAAGATTAAGGGCGATCCGCGCTTGGTCAACCGATACGCCGGCATCACTCAGTATTTTAGCTCCCATACTGCCTGACTGCGCTAATACTCCGAGCAGAAGATGTTCGGTACCCACATATGCACTGCCAAACCCGCGGGCAATGGCATCAGCGTGCTTGAGACTATTGAGGGCGTTGTCGGTCAGCTGATTGAGAAAATCTTGAAAATCAGGCGAATCAGGAGTCATAGTATTATTTAGTTCCTTTCGTTTGTACCATAAAAGGTCTAGTTTCAGCATACAAAATTAGCACTCGCATGTCAAGAGTGCTAATCTGCTTTGTTTTTTTGTTACTCGCCGTGTTCTTCGATAGCTTCGAGTAGCGAATTTTCCAGTTGTTCTTTTTTCTTAAGCTTCGGCGAGGCCGGTTTAACTGGCGCTTCAGCTGGCTTTTCTTGCTCGGAGGTAAGGTCAATTTCGTAACCTGTGAGTTTGCTCGCCAAGCGAACGTTTTGTCCACCACGACCAATGGCAATACTAAGTTGGTCTTCGGGTACGATTACCTTGGCGCGTTGATCAGTTATCTCAACCTTCACCACTTTTGTAGGGCTTAGGGCATTAATAATATAGGTGACGGGGTCATCACTCCATACAATGATATCTATCTTTTCCTGTTCGCCGACTTCGCTCATGACGGCATTCACGCGTGTCCCATGGCCGCCGACAAAGGTACCTACGGGGTCAACGCCGGTGATAGTGCTAGCCACGGCGATTTTACTACGCACGCCGCCCTCACGAGCAATTGATTTGATCTCGACCGAGCCATTTTCCATTTCCGGCACTTCGCCGCGGAACAATAGTTCGATAAACTCTTTACAGCCTCTCGAAACAACAAGCTGCGGCCCACGAAAGCCCTTCTCTACATCTTTGAGATATACCTTGACGCGCTGGCCAGGATAGTAGTGCTCGCTCTGGATTTGTTCGCTCTTTGGCATGATACCTTGGGCTTTACCTAGGTCAATGCGTACAATATTTCCTTCAACGCGACTGACGATACCATTAACAATAGTGCCGATTTTATCTTCGTATTCTTCCATAACTACTTCACGCTCGGCTTCGCGCAGACGTTGTAGCACAACTTGTTTGGCTGTCTGTGCAGCTACCCGACCAAAGTTTTCGGCCTTTTCATGGATTTCTATAATATCTCCGAGCTTAGCGGACTTATTCATGACGCTGGCGTCTTTTAGGCTAATTTGCAGAGTCGGTTCAGTAACGGTTTCTGCCACTTCTTTGCTGACATATACATCAATATCGCCGGTGTTAATGTTGATGCTCACGCGGACTTCTTGTTCACGATCGCCAAAATCACGGCGATAGGCAGCGGCAAGCGCTTGTTCGACAATCTCTTGTACAGCGTCTTCGGGGAGGTTTTTTTCTTCAGCAATCGTTTTGTACACGACAGCTGCTAATTTCCGCTGTCCT
>CAZHPF010000033.1:0-9087 GCA_964534095.1 uncultured Candidatus Saccharibacteria bacterium | reverse complement strand
AATGCGAAATGATAAATGCAAGCCAGAAAGGGATTGCATAATGGCTCGTATATCCGGAGTAACTATTCCAGATGCCAAGCAAGTCCATGTTGCATTGACGTATGTGTATGGCATTGGCTCAAAAACAAGCCTTAATATTTTGGCGGTCGCAAAGGTTGATCCTACCACGCGGGTTAAAAGCCTGACAGACGGCGAAATCAGCAAAATCCAAGACGTTATTAATGATAAATATACTGTGGAAGGCGAACTGCAACGAATCGTCGCTACTAATATCAAGCGTTTGCGCGACATCAAATCATATCGTGGCGAACGACACGCAAAGAGCCTACCGAGCCGTGGACAACGCACACGCACCAATGGCCGAACCCGACGTGGTAGGCGTGTTGCAGTAGGTGGCGCACAACCTAAGTCAGCATCGAAGACGTAAAGGATAATTTTATGGCAGATACAACCACAACTCCCAAGAAGAAAAAAGCCAAGCGATCTGTTCCTCACGGCCAGATGCACGTGTTAGCTACATTCAATAACACTATTATCAGCTTTACCGACCCAAGTGGCGGCGTATTAACTACGGCCAGCGCCGGTGGCTGCGGATTCCGCGGCTCTAAAAAAGGCACTGCCTACGCAGCACAGGTTGCAACCGAGAAGGCCGCGGGGATACTTAAGCAAGCCTATGGTACTAGCCGTGTTGATGTGTTTATCAAAGGCGTTGGCTTAGGCCGGGAAGCTGCCGTTCGCAGCCTGCAGGGGCTTAACATTCAAGTAGAGAGCATTGCAGATGTAACCGGCGTCCCCCATGGTGGCGTTCGCCCACGAAAGGCAAGGAGAATCTAAATGGCACGAGACACCCAAAGTATTGTCAAAATGTCCCGTCGTGAAGGATACGCACTTCATCCGAAGGCACACAAGGCGCTCGCTAAGCGAACGGCACTTCCCGGTCAGCTTAACACTGGCCGCGGCTATCGCAGCAAACCTAGTCAGTATTCTTTGCAGCTTCGTGAAAAACAGAAAGTAAAGCGTTTGTACGGGCTGCTCGAAAAACAGTTTAGCAACCTTATGCGCGAAGCCAGCCGTAAAAAAGGACAATCAGGCGTGATGCTCCTGCAGTTGCTTGAACAGCGGGCAGACAACGCGGTTTACCGGGCTGGGTTTGCTCCTAGCCGCCGAGCGGCGCGTCAGCTAGTCACTCATGGCCACTTTGTATTAAATGGTACTCGTGTTGATATTCCTTCTATTCGGCTGAAGCCAGGCGACGAGCTTGTCGTTCGGGATCATAGTACTAAAACGGAGTACTTTAAGCACTTGGATGATGTAAGTCCTGCGCCGTCGGCATTGCCTGCCTGGCTCAAGGCTGACCGTAAAAAGTTAACGATCACTATCACCGGCTTGCCTACCCGCGAGGAAGCAGAGCCCGACATCAAGGAACAACTAATCGTTGAGTACTACTCACGCTAACCAGGAGGCGACAAATTATGTCAAAAACAATTCACACACCAGGACTCGTGAGCACCGATGACCATTCGGCAACCAGCGCGACCTTTACTATTGAGCCGCTACATAGTGGCTACGGCATGACGCTAGGCAACAGCTTGCGGCGCGTGCTGCTATCATCGATTGCCGGTGCAGCCGTTACGTCGTTTAAAATAGAAGACGTCAGCCACGAATTTACTACTGTTAAAGGTGTGAAAGAAGACGTCGTAGATATTATGCAAAACATTAAATCACTGCGCTTCCGAGTGTTCAGTGATGAACCTCAGACTGTTCGTGTGGTTGCCTCGGGTAGCGGTACGGTGACGGGTGCGAATATTCAAACCAGCGCTGACGTTGAAGTGACAAACGCCAAACAAGTTATTGCCACTATTGATGATAGTAAAACCAAGCTAGTTATTGACCTCGTCGTTGAAACTGGTCGCGGTTATCGAACAATCGAAGAAGCAGCATCCCGCAAAACCAGCGATTACATCGCTGTTGATGCTGTCTTCAGCCCTGTGTTGCGCGTACGTTACAAGGTAGAAAACACCCGTGTTGGGCAGGTGACTGACCTCGATAAGCTCCTGCTAACTGTCGATACAGATGGCACAATTAACCCCCGAGAGGCCTTCGAGGAAGCGGCAGCAATCTTGGTAAACCAGTACACAGCACTTGCCGGCCAGACACGTGTAGAGGTCGCCGAAGCCCTTACCCCTAACGTGCCTGCCCACAGTAAGTCCGACGAAGAGCCTGCGGAGCTTATGACCTCAATCGAAGACCTGAACTTCTCTGCCCGTACTACGAACGCGCTCATCAACAACGATATCCATACGCTCAAGGATCTGTTTGCACTGAGCGACAGCGAACTGCGCGAGCTGAAAGGCTTTGGCAGCAAAGCTCTGGACGAAGTCAAAGATAAAATGGCGGAACTGGAGCTATAGATGCATCGTCACGGATATAAAGGTCGAAAATTTCATAGGGAGCGCGATCAGCGTGAGGCCTTGATTGAGTCTTTGGCTGAAGCGCTGATTATCCATGAGTCTATTGAGACGACGCTGCCTAAAGCAAAAGAACTCGTTCCGTATGTCGAAAAGCTAATTACAAAAGCAAAAAAAGGCGATTTACACAATCGTCGTCAAATTATCAGCAAACTGCAAACCATTTCGTCTGCGCACAAACTTGTTGACGAAATTGCTCCAAAATTAGGCGGCCGCGTTAGCGGACATCTTCGCATTGAACGTACTGATTTGCGGCGCGGCGATAACGCGCAAATGGCGCGTATAAGCTTTGTTGATGATCTCAAGGAAGCCCCCGTTGCCAAAGCGGCCGCTCCGGTAAAGACAGCAACAAAAGCTACTTCGGCTAAAAAGCCAGCCGCGAAGAAACCCACAGCTACAAAAGCTCCTGCAAAGGAGGCCAAGAAATGAACAAAACCTATAGTGCCAAGCCAACCGATGTAGTTCGCAAATGGTACGTTATTGATGCCAGCGACGCCCCGCTTGGCCGTATTTCTACCAAAGCTGCAACCCTGTTGACCGGCAAGGGCAAGCCCCAGTTCACCAAACACATTGATTGTGGTGACTATGTTATCGTTATCAATGCCGACAAGCTAGTAGTTACCGGCGACAAGGAAAACAAAAAGATTTACTACCGACACAGCGGCTATCCAAGCGGTCTTACCGAGACCACACTAAAGGCTCAGATGGTTATTGATGCAACAAAGCCTGTTTACAAAGCCATTCGGGGCATGCTGCCAGTTAATAAGCTACGCGATGAACGCTTGAAGCGTCTGAAGATTTATACTGGTAGTGAGCACCAGCACGAAGCTCAAAAACCAGAAGTATTGTCACTGAAAGGAACGAAATAATGGCCGAAACCAAGAAGCACTACCACTATGCACTCGGCCGTCGCAAAAGCTCGACAGCCCGCGTACGGCTAATGTCTGGCAAGGGCAGCATCACTGTCAACAACAAGCCTGCTGAAGAGTACTTCGATGGAAGCAAGGCATTGCTCCATAGCCTGATTACGCCATTTGTGGCTCTCGATATGGTAGGTAAGTACGACGTAACCGTGGTCGTTTCCGGCGGCGGTCATTCCAGCCAAGTTGATGCCATCCGGCTTGGTATTGCTAAAGCCCTGGTTGTGATGAATGAAGAGCTTAAGCCTACACTTCGTCGTGCCGATCTGTTAGGTCGCGATCCTCGCGAAAAGGAACGCAAGAAATTCGGCCTCAAAGGTGCTCGCAAACAGCGTCAGTTCACAAAACGCTAGAACGCTATTTGTCATCCTGAACTTGATTCAAGATCCAGTATATCGGCGCACTATTATTTGAATAGATTCCGGTTGCAAGGTATTGACAAGTGTGGTATATTAGTACTCATGTCAACTCAGGAGCACACCAAATCAGCGTATTGGTTTACCGACTTTATGGAGGCGGTAGGCTTTTAGTATTTTGCAAAACTGAAAAAAAACCGCCCACAAACAACAAGAGGCGGTTTTTTAATGACAAATCACAGGAGATGTAAGCAATGGCCCCAGAATCACATGAATCCACAGTGCCGATTTTAGAAGAATCGGCTCGCATCCGCGATGCTTTGCTTGTAGTACAGCGCGATGTCAATGCTTACCATAAGAGCATGCAGCAAGACAAGCTTGCGGTTGTACGTGCTGAGCTTGGCTACCCTACACCCGAGCCCGTAGACCTTTCAGACCTCGTTGATACCCGTATTGCAAGTAAGACCCCTGTTATCTCACCAGAAGCACTTGAAACAGTATTACCGGTTACGGAAAAGGCGG
The DNA here is from genome assembly GCA_964534095.1 of uncultured Candidatus Saccharibacteria bacterium. Lineage (GTDB taxonomy): Bacteria > Patescibacteriota > Saccharimonadia > Saccharimonadales > CALMSM01 > CALMSM01. Next base: position 4,821 of record CAZHPF010000033.1, on the reverse strand, counting down.
CTCATACGACACGTGAGGCTCGCCAGTTAGTCGAAGACGTACTTATAGGTGTTGACGACCGTATCATCGTTATTATGGGTCCCTGCTCTATGCACGACCCCGAAGCTGCACTTGAATATGCTGAGTTCGTCAAAGAAATGCGCGACCTGTATGGGGATGATCTTGTTATCCTTATGCGTCACTACCCAGAAAAACCGCGGACTGAAAACGGATGGAAAGGCTTCATCCATGATCCGTTGCTTGACGAAAGCGACGATATGAACCTTGGCTTGATTGCCGATCGCATGACCGCTCTCCGCATTACCGGTATGGGGGTACCCATTGCACGCGAACGTTTAGGGGCTAATACGCCGCAGTACGTTAACGGTTTGGTGGCATATGATGCTATCGGAGCCCGCAACGTCGAAGACCAAAATGCCCGCATGTATGGATCTGGTACGTCTGCCCCAATTGGCTTCAAGAACGGTACTGATGGATCGGTTGACGTGGCTATCTCCGCAGTTGTCGCTGCGAGCGGTGACCACTCGTTTATCGGACTGGCCTCAATCGGACAACAGGCTGTTATTGGAACTATCGGTCATCCGCTGGGTCATGTTATATTGCGTGGCGGCAGAGACACGGGGCCGAATTTCGATGAAGTAAGTGTTAAAGGAACAGTAGACGCTATCCGTGCTAAAAGTGAAAAGGTTGGTGTGCCGTTTGTTGAAGGAGTGGTGATTGATGCTTCCCATAAAAATAAAGTTGACGGTCGACAAAGCGACGCCGTTGAGTCGGTTGCGACACAAATCAGCGGTGGCTCGACGGCTATCCGTGGTGTTATGATAGAGAGCAACCTGAAGGCAGGCAACCAGAAACTTGATCCTGAACATCCGGAGAGGTTAGAACACGGCGTAAGCATTACCGATGCCTGTGTAGATGTAGACGAGACGCGAGTGATGCTAGATACACTCGCTTCTGCGGTACGCGACCGCCGCCAGCTTCGAGAGGCGTAATTGACAAATATTAATAAGTATGATACGATGAAAAGATGAGTATGTACACTGTCCAAACGCAAGCCTGGTGGATCGACACTTTCCGTGGCGGTCTATTCCGTGTGTTTGCATATTGCGTAGTGATGTAATCCTTCTCTAACAAAGATACCGAAAAGACCGCTATACAAACGGCGGTTTTTTATATCAATAAAAGGAGTAACACATTATGAATGAACACAGGAGAGACAAAATACCAACGGAGCAGCCTGAACTAGGAATCTTGGGTTGCGCTGAGGTGCTGACCCTTGCTGAGGAAGGGTACGGGGTTATTCCGTTGGTTGTCCGGCTAGAACAAATGTATACCACTGGAGCATTGTATGAACAGCTTCGTGGCGAAGGGCCGTCATTTTTACTGGAGTCATTTGACACCGATGAGCGGCAAGGCAGGTATTCCTTCATCGGACTTGACCCTGACAAAGTAATCCGCCTTGAAGCAGACGGCATGTATGTGAACGGCGTACAGCATCCCTTCGATGATCCTTACCGATTTGTAGACGGTTACGTAAACTGTGGGGAAGTGGCTCCGGTGGTTGACCTACCACCGTTCTTTGGTGGAGCAGCTGGATTATTTGGCTACGACTTAGTCCGGTATCGTGAGCCTTCCATCGGGTCTGCCAATGAAGATCCTCTGGGGCTTCCAGAGTTAGCGATTATGATTCCTGGTACTGTCATCGCTGTCGACCACTACAAACAAGAGGTCATGCTCATCCGTAACATAGTCGTTGCTGACGAAGATGACGGCGAGCGTATTAGCCAGAAGTACGACGAAGCAGCCCTCAAACTAGCCAAACTTAGAGACACCGTGACGAGTCCTATGTTAGCCATGCCTGTTGATGTTGACTATCCGCCTCTCGAATTTACATCTGATTTTTCAAAGGCTGGTTTCAAAAGTGCCGTAGAAAGAAGCCGTGAGTACTGTCGAGCTGGAGACATCTTTCAAGTGGTTCCAAGCCGGCGGCTTAGCTCAGACAAACCAGTTGATGCTAACTTTGCACACGAGACCAGCAAGAAACTCAAGCGACGGAACCCAAGCAGCTATGCCTTTTTGTTTGAGTTTGACGACTTTCAGGCAACCGGCAGTTCGCCAGAGACATTACTTCGAGTTACGGGCGACCATGTAGAGCAAATGGCTATTGCTGGCACTCGACCTCGTGGATCCACACCCGAGGAAGACAGGCGGCTTGCCGAAGAACTATTAGCAGACCCCAAGGAGAATGCCGAGCATGTTATGCTGGTGGATCTCACGCGGAATGACCTAGGAAAGGTCTGCGAGTACGGGTCAGTAGTAGTTACTCGGCAAGCTGAGGTAGAGACACACTCACATGTTATGCACATTACCTCACGAGTTGAGGGTGCATTGCGGGTCGGACAACGCGCCATCGAGGCGTTTGCAAATAGTTCGCCAGCCGGCACCCTGTCGGGTGCTCCCAAGATCCGGGCCATGCAAATCATCGACGAGCTCGAACCACATAAGAGAGGTTTCTACGGTGGTGGTGTTGGCTATATAGGCTTCAACGGCGACCTAGATACATGTATCTTCATCCGGTCGGCACTTGTTGATAGACAGGGATACGTTCACGTCCAAGCTGGAGCCGGAATTGTTGTGGATTCTGTTGCTGAGACTGAGTACCACGAAACTGAGATTAAGGCAGCGGCACCCCTCGCTGCTATTGCTGCGGTTGGCCAATCAAGGGCGGGCGTCCAACATGTTGCCAAAGAAAAATTACCAAGACAAGGTATAATAGGAGATAACCATGAGTAGGCCAGTAATTTTAACCGGACTTCGAGCCAACAATGATTTGCACTTAGGGAACTATTTTGGTGCGTTGTTGCCGTTGATTGATATGGCTAAGCAACACGCAGATAAGTATGAAGTTAATCTGATGATGGCTGACTTGCACAGTTTCAACGTACCGATTGATTACAAGCACCTTTCGGCACAGATACATGAAAACTTACGTATATATGTGGCAGCTGGTTTGCCGATAGAGCACGCCAGTATCAGGCTTTTCAGGCAAAGCGATGTGCCGGCTCACTCCGAGCTTGCGTATATCCTCAGCTGCTTTACTGGATTCGGAGAGCTGGCTCGCATGACCCAGTTCAAAGATAAGTCTGCTAAGATTGGCAATGATCGTGTAAGTGCGGGATTGTTTTTCTATCCGCCGCTGATGGCAGCCGATATATTACTCTACGGGACTACTTATGTGCCGGTTGGGGATGACCAGACGCAGCATCTTGAGTACACGCGTGATGTGGCGCAGCGGATGAATGCGAAGTTCGGAGAGTTGTTTGTGGTGCCGAAGCAGGCAAAAGAACAGCATACGTTTTTCGGGAAAGACCAGGGTCTGCGTATTAAGGACTTGCAAGATCCTACTAAAAAGATGAGCAAGTCCGACGAGGGTGGCAAAGGCGTTATATTTCTCAGTGAAAACCCCGGGGCAGCCGCCAAAAAGATTATGAGCGCTGCGACTGATAGCGTCGGGTCGGTAAACCTGGAATATGAAAACCAGCCGGGCATCAGCAACTTGTTACAAATACATGCCTTACTTTCTGGTGAGACGCTTGAGCGAGTGGCTGAGCATCACGGCGGCCAAACAAACTACGGTGACCTCAAGCGAGAGGTAGCAGGGCAAGTCGAACAGTTCCTGACAGAGTTTCAGAGCCGTTTGGCAAAAGTAAACGATGCAGACCTGCAGACTAAGCTAACGGCCTCAGAAGCACAGATGAATACCATTGCTAACCAGACACTCCTAAGAGTACAGAAAGCTGTAGGGCTGCGATGACCAAAAAAGAGCAAGCCAAAACTCCGGAGAAAAACATGTGGGGACTTTTTGGTAAAGTAGCGGCGTTCATCGGCGGAGTAGTACTGGGTAGCGTAATCGCCGGGGATATAAGCGGGAAACACCACTAGTGAGCGAAGCGACAACCATTGCGTTTATACCCGGCCAGCGGCTCGATAAATCGTTGGCTGCCCATTACGGGAGCTATTCGCGAGCTTATTTAGCGCGCTTAATAGACGGTGACCAGGTATTGGTAAACGGCAAGCCGACCAAGGCTGGATGGAAACTACGCGAGCACGATTCTATAACCGTTCTCGCTGACCTAACCAAAGAGCACCCCATAGAAAATATTGAACTCCCGATTTTGTATGAAGACGACGATGTGCTGGTTATTAATAAACCAAGCGGGGTTATCAGCCATAGCCGCGGCAAATATTGGTACGAGCCATCGGTAGCGTCATTTTTGCGCCAGAAAACAGACGAGACATCAGATAACCAACGGGCGGGTATTGTCCACCGGCTTGACAGAGCCACTAGCGGGGTCATGATCTGTGCCAAGCATGAGGCTAGCCTGAGCTTCCTTCAGAAACAGTTTTCGGCGCGCACGGTACAGAAAACTTACCTGGCTATTGTAGAAGGCGTTATGAAGCCGGCCGCCGCTATCATTGATATGCCAGTTGAACGAAACCCCAAGAAACCATCGACGTTTCGGGTGGGCAGCAACGGCAAGCCTTCCCAGACTGCGTATAAAACGATTACAACAGCCAAAGACTACAGTTTGCTTGAGCTGACGCCTAAAACAGGTCGTACCCATCAGTTACGCGTTCACCTAAGCTACCAGCATAAACCAATTGTTGGCGATGAGTTATATGGTGGCAAGCCAGCGCACCGTCTCATGCTCCATGCCAGCCAGCTAGAAGTTGCCCTGCCAAGCGCCGGCCGCCGCCTATTTTCTGCGCCAAGACCCAGTGATTTTGATACCATAATGGGCGCATAGTTATGGCAGAAAT
>CAZHPF010000032.1:0-9480 GCA_964534095.1 uncultured Candidatus Saccharibacteria bacterium | reverse complement strand
TCCGAACTAGTCTAGCTCTTCAACGAAGAGCACGGCACTCGCGACCAAACGCAAATAATTGAAAATACCAAAAATTCCTTGGTTGATCACTATGGACTCGATAGTTCACGAGTGACGGTACAGGACGGCAAAATACGAATTGACGCCGATGGGTTGGGCTATTTTAAGTCCAAGAAACTTATCAAAACTACCATGACCGATGCCGGACTTGATGGGCTTGGTGCCGGGATGCGCACCAGAATTATGGGAAAACGGGGCGGTATTAGCTGGCATCCTATCAAAAAAGTCGACCGCAAGATTCATGATACTGTCGATAAGCGACTTGCTAAATGGAAAGAAGACCGGCAGAAACGACTAGACGACGGCGAGATACGGGCAAGCGCCGACACGCGTGCTGGTGCAGACGGCGAAGAACCCACTGCCGATGCTGAAGATGTCAAAGCCGAGACCGAAGACACTATTAGGCAAGGCGCTGAAGCAGGCGAAGAGATTCGTGGCAGCGGTAGCACAGCTCCAGATGGCGCTTATGCCCGTTTACGTTCTAATACCAGCCTAAAGATTGCAGGCGGTGTCACGGCGGCGACCAGTGTTTTATGTATGGTAAAAGGGTTAGCAGACAACTTTGATGCCGTACGCTATGCTAACCTCGTTTTACCGATGATGCGAGCTGGTATGGAAGCAATCACTGTAAGCGAGCAGATTGCTGGCGTTCTTTCGGGAGAAAGTGAAGCTCCTCCTGGTTTTCTTGAAACGCTATCATTCTATGCCAAGCCGCTTTACCAAGTCGCGAAAGAGGTTAGGAATGATGATCATACCGAACAAATACCAGCTTCTTCGGCCTTCTCGGCTCGTAGCATTCAGGCTGAGGAAGGCAAAGAGCTCACTGGTCAAGATATACCTGATGAAGCTAAAGTGGGAGACGGCGAAAACTTCATCACTGAACTTGCCAACTCAATCCCAGGAATAGATGGTACATGCCAGGTGGTTAACTCAGTTGCAGGCCAAGTTGTAACATTTGGGATTGATGTTATTGGGGGGCCAGTCTCTGCGACAATAGGCTTGGCCTTTGGTGTGCTAGTACTTCCTACCGTACTGGATGGATTAGTAAACTGGTTAGCGGGACAACCCCTGAATATTCTTAGTAAATCCGGGGGGCCATTGGGTGGTATTTTAAACTTCGGGGCACGTTTTGCAAGCAATGACTCATTTATGGCAGCGGGCGCACAGCCATTAACCGGTACGGAAGAAGCCCAACTTCGTCAGTACCGTATGGAGTCCGAGCGAGAACGGATGGCTGACCGTAGTTTTGCTGCACGTATGTTTGACGTGTACGACTCTGGCTCCTTAATTGCCCAGGTAATCGACAACCAAAGCTCTGACGTCAGTGGCAGTATAAATAATATGGCTAGTGGCCTGTTCAATATTTCCAGCGCCCTCACTTCACCGTTCAAATTGTTTTCTTCGGCATTTGCCGGTAATACAGCATCAGCCGCTACCACCTACGACTACGGATTCCCTAAATTTGGCTTTAGCATTGATGAACTAAACGACGATCGCTTCCAGGATCCGTTCACGAACGGCAATAAAGCACTTGACGCCCTACAAGGCCCTAATGGCCAAAAATATGTAGATCGCGCTAAAAAGTGCTTCGGTATTAAATTGGATCCAACCGGCGAAAGTGATCATCCGACCCGAAGCGTTGACGCACCACCAAACTATACCGATGCCGTGAATGACCCCGATTGTAAAAGCAAAGAAGAAGATTGGACAAGGGTTAGATTTTACATTTTTGATACGCAAATCATGGAGTCACAAGCATGTTACGAAGGCGATAACGAAGCCTGCACCAATATAGGGTTTGACGCCCAAGCTTCCGGTGCTGGAACAGGAACAGATAGTGGCGGAAGCGCCCAGCCGACTACTACAGTAGACTTAGCTACGCTATATGAGCCTTCTGAGGATATTGCTTGCGCTACAGGCTCAAATGATGTAGGCATATTGGACGGCTATCACGCCGGACAGTTGGTAAAAATCCGCGGTTGCGCCATCGAAACCATACCGGAAACCGGTTCGTCCGAAAACTTACCCAACTCGAATGGTAAACTAGTGGTAAATTCCCGCATGTCGGCCATCTATGTAAAACTCGCCCAAGATGCCCGGGCGGCAGGTATCGACGTCAGCGCAGCCGAAGGTTTCCGGACAATGGCTAGGCAAGAGTACTTTTGGAACTGTTATCAAACCAAAAGCTGTAATGGCGGCAACCAAGCGGCTCCGCCAGGCAGATCAAATCACCAGGCCGGTGTTGCCGTTGACTGGTCGCCAGCAGTCTATAACTGGCTGTCTGCAGGAAATGCTACTACTTATGGTATTCAAAAGTGTCGTTGCGGCGAAGCCTGGCACTATTCGCCGGACGGAGGATAAGCTTAAGGGATGCAAATAATGATACGCACTACCCAAACAACATTTCGCCGTATTGCTGCGTTAATATTCGCAGTAGTAATGGTATGGTCAGTAATCAGTAGCTCGCCTGTCTTCGCAATTACTACACCGCAACGCAAAGTGTTATTATCGGGTATTCGTTACTTCAACACCGAAGACGACTGTTTGCTAGAGAGTGGCATCACTCAATTGGCGGGCAACAATAACATAGCCAAAATTTTTAACTACTTCTTATCACCTGACCCCGCCACCGGAGAACCTCGTCTAAAAGATTACCAGATAGCCGGCATACTCGGTAATATGAAGCACGAGTCAGCCATTGAGCCTCAGCGCTTGCAGGGAACAACAGGCGGCACAATTACTGATTATAAAGATGTCCCCCGTAATCAGGCTGGCAAGGCATGGGGTCTTGTGCAGTGGGACCGCGCCCATAAAATGATCGACCCGGTCTTGGCCGAAGGTAATAACCCTAACGAACTGGAGGTACAGTTAGACTTTTTGTGGCGTCAACTTAACGGTGAAACACCCAGCCCAGAAAAGAAAGCCGGCGATGAGCTCAAAGCTTCTACCGACGTCCCGTCAGCCACGCTGGCGTTTGAAACCAAATATGAACGACACGCCGGACCCCCTCAACCTAGTCGTATTAGCGACGCCGAAGCCATCCTGGCGGAAGCAAAAAATAGCATTTCGCAAGCCTATATTTTGGGTGATTCGATCACGCATGGGGCGGCATCCAAATATCAATCTTTACTAAGTGCCCAGGGGATCACGCCGGTTATTAGCGCCGTCAATGGCCGGTCGTGGGCATCTGCCGGTAATCCTGCGGCTGGCGCGACCGGAACACAAGGCAGCGGCGAACAGGCGGTTAACACTGACGCCGAACAAATCCAAAAAGCCAGCATAATTATTGTCGCGCTTGGCACAAGCGGCGGCTTAATCGGTAACCCTGTTGATGATATCGTTGCTAAACTGCGTAGTCTCAATGATAGAGCGCCAATCTATTGGGTAAATATAGCGAGTTCCGCCCCTATCACAGGCCAACTGGTCGCACCGTTCAACACAAAACTTGCGGAAAAACAGGGCACTCGTGAAATTACAGTGATTGATTGGGCAAAAATAGTTAATTCCAGCGGAAACGGAACATACGACCCCACCAGCGGTCTCTTGGCAGACGGCACCAATCCTACCGAAGCCGGCTATGCTGCACTCAGTAGTCTGGTAATCGATACAGTAAAGGGTGACTTACCCAACCAAACCGATGGCGGTGCCTGTGCGTCTCGACCTGCTGCTGCCAACACGAGCGGACTAGCGAACACCACGATGAGTTACGCCTGGCCTGAGTATCATTCCGCACCATACATTGATAAAAAGCCGGAATACGAAACAGCCGTACAAGCCGCCGTGTCCGAAAAACGCTACGTGGGCGGCATACGATATCCGGGAGTAGACTGTGGCGGTTTTGTCACTACGCTTATGATTGACAGCGGTTTTGACCCGACATATAACTCCAGCGGAAAGGGGGGGTCGACTTCTATCCAGGCCAGTTGGCTAGAAGATAATTGGGAGTCCTTGGGGAGAATCACCTCAACGGCAGACCTTCAACCCGGCGATGTCGCTATACGACCCGGCCACACGTTTGTGTTTGTTGGGGATATTCCCGGCTTTGGTTCACAGATAGCTTCGGCATCGCTCGACGAACGGGCGCCAATGGCTGGCCATGAAAGCATTAACGGTACTGGTGTAGTATGGTATAGGAAGAAGTAGGATATGAACCAGGAAACACGCATACATCACCGAAGCACCGTTATCATTCTGGCCGTCTGCGCGGGACTTGTATTAATCGTTGGTTACGGCATATGGCAAAGCCTGACGCGGAGCGGGAAAACTGCCGTTTCTATTCAAAAGATGCCGCGTGATACGCTTGTTACGGTAAACGGCGCTAGGGCACGTGGTTCTACGCTCTACTTGCACCCCGGCACCTACGAAATTAAAGGCGAGCGAACCGGCTTTGAACCATATACCTACACCATTACCATAGCTAACAATCAATCAAACCCGGATCCACTGTTTTTTGTGCTGACACCGCAATCAGATGAAGCCCGGGAGTTTGTAGACCAACACCAGCGGGAGTACTTAGCCATAGAACGGGCATCCCAGGAATCCTACCAAAAACAATCCGACCAGCTAAGAGAAAAGTACCCTATTATAGACCACCTGCCTTATAGAAGTGACTTTTATAATATTGACTACTACCAAAAAGATAGCGAGTTTAACGTACAGATTAAAAGTCCCGACGCCCTGGGTCGACAGGTGGCTATAGAAACAATCAAATCGTGGGGATACGAGCCGACCGACTACGTGATAGAGTACATAGGTTTTGATAACCCCTTTGCCAATCAATAAAAGGAAGTATATGGATCCATACGCCCAAACCAAATCTCGCCGCAAGCAAACTACTTTAGTAGTGGTAGGGGTACTAGTGGCGGTAATATTATTCGGTTTAATGCGTTATGCCGGATCTTTCCAGCAACTTCGGATTACAATTGATCCGGCAGCAACCGGTACTACTACCGATATTTATCTTTCTGATGACCGTTCTAAACCAATTCGTACTAATATTACGGCCGACAAACAGCTGCGGCTGCAAAAAAATCGTTACGTACTTATCACTACCGGCGAAGGCTACGAACAACTGACGACTTCTGTCGACTTAAAAGAACAGTCGCAAACCGTCTTGCTTAGCCCCCAACTTACGCCGCAAAAGCTCGCGCAAATTCTGCAGGCTGAAAAACCCGCTATTGATACCGCTATTACTCAGGCTTTAGGCGCACAAAAACTAAAAGGGTTTACTGTGCAAAACGGCAAGCTTTATAAAACCGGGCAGTGGTATGGCACTACCATTACCCAAACCCAAACCAAAGAACAGGCTCGTCTAACCTACACAGATACGTTTCGCCTAATAGCCAGAAAGGATCCTACGGGCTGGCGCGTTGTTACCATACCGCCTGAACTACTGCTCAGCCACACCTCCTATCCTGATATACCTCGTGAGATTTTGGTTGATGTTAATAAAAACCCTGACTAGCCCATTGCGATAACATGGCAATTGCCGAGGAAGTGCTGGACAACGATATCGGCATCAGTTGTAGTGATAAATGTTTGGTAGCTCGTGAGGTAGTCAGTTAGTTTACGTCTGCGTGCGCCGTCAAGCTCACTAAACACATCGTCCAACAGCAGCATAGGTTTGTCGCCGCGGACGCGCTCTAGCGCTTTCACCTCTAAAAGTTTGAGGGCAAGCAACATAGTGCGTGTTTCACCGCGCGAAGCAGTGTGGGCAAGCTGATGGCCGTCAATGGACATAATTAGATCGTCCCGGTGGGGTCCGGTTGTGGTAAACCCTCGTTCTTGGTCTCTGGTTATTGTTTGCTCCAGAGTATGCAACATAACATTACTGTAATCATCAACAGGCAGTAGAGTTTTGTATTGCAGCGCTACCGAGTGAGTGCCTTCAACAAGCGTTGCATAGAGCTCATGGAGTGCTATGGTGTTATCTTCGGCAAAATGATGCCGCTGCCGGGCTATTTGCCCGCCCAGCTCACTCAACCGCACGTTCCACACAAAAAAGTCGCTTATCGGAGCCTGTTGTTTAAGCAAACGATTACGTTGGGAAAGCGTACGTTTGTAGTCTCTCCTTACTTGCGCAAATTCCGGATGAAGCTGCTCGAGGACATCGTCAATATAGTTGCGGCGCAGATCTGGTGATTGGGTGAGCAGTAGCAGATGGTTAGGCTCAAATAGCACTATTGGTAAGGTGCGTGTATGTGTAAGACGCTTTAGGTTTGTGTCGTTTATCTCGTATGATTTATCAATATGGTCACCTGAACGGGTTATTTTTACGACACGGCTAGTATTACTAACTATAGTATCTATACGTGCCCAGTCAGCGTCGTGTCGCAACAGCTCAGCGTCACTCACGCGGTAGGATTTGCCGCGCGCCGCTACCAAAATAGCTTCCAGTAGGTTTGTTTTGCCGCTGGCGTTTGGCCCGACAATAATATTTACGCCGTTTTCAAACTCAAACGACGCATCACTGTAGGAACGGAAGTTTTGCAACCGGATGGTATCTATCACAAGTATATTGTACTGTGTTTAACTTTTTAGCGGCATGATAACGTGCGTATAGTCGTCATGGCCTATACCTGATAACACACACGGCTCAAGCTTGCCATTAAACCCAATCGTCATGTCCTGGCCTTCAAGCACATGGATAGCGTCCAAAATATAACGCGAGTTGAGCGTGATAACACCCTCTCCGGTAACGGTTGCGCTAGTGTTAGCATTGTTTTCTCCCAACTGTGAAGCAACCGCACGAATGCTTATCTGTTTTTCTAACTCGCCGAGGTGTACCGTCACGCTGCCGGCACTTTCACGGGCAAATAGCGCAGATACCTTTGTGATATCAAGCAGCTCTTTTTGGGCAACTTTAGCGCTATGACTAAAAGTTTTTGGAATTAGTTTACGGTAATCGGGGTAGGTACCCTCGATTAACCTGGCTACCAATTCGACGTCATCCACTTTAAACAGTATTTGTTGGTCGTCATGGGTAATCTGTACCTCTTCGTCACTATCAGTAAGAATACGTAAAAGGTCTTGGAGCGCCGAGGCAGGCACCAACAAGCTAAACTCTTTATCGAGCTTCACTAGCCGCTTCTCGGTTAAACGGTAGCTGTCGGTTGCCGCCATATAGAGGTGCTTGTTAAAAGTGTGGATATTTACTGCGGTTAGGACTGGTCGGGCTTCATCGGTGGATGCCGCTACCAGTACTTGTTGCAAGCTCGTGCGAAGGACGTTACTAGGGAGCGACCATTTGGTACCACCTGTAATTGCTGGCATAACCGGGTAATCTTCGGCAGTCGTGCCGTTAATAACTGATTGGTGGTGTGGGGTAGTGATGTGGAGTTTTGTCTCTTTGAGTTCAAGAGTGATAGTACTGTCTGGTGACAGGCTGGCCACAAAATCCTGCATTAGCCGGGCGGGGATGGTAATCGAACCTTCGTCAGAGACTTTCGAACCAATATAGTGAGTAATTGCTATGTCAAGATTCGTTGCGGCAACACTTACCCGGTTACCAACTGTTTTGATCAGCACATTTGCCAGTATTGGTAGTGTGCCGCGGCTATTTGCCACTTTTGCAACACTTCCAAGTGCTTTGTGTAAATTTTCCTGCGTTACCTGCAGCTTCATAAATAAATCTCCTTATTTGTTGCTATTATTGTAGGTCGTGTGGAAAATGTGTAAAACCGGCCTAAAACAGATACGATCCATGTGTGGAACACAAGCGTAAAACCCAGTGTATGAAACGTGGAAAGATGCCCGCTCGTCCCCATGACAATACTTAAATAACCAAAGCCTGCGACTAACTTCCATAAGTTATCCCGCGTTACCCACGTTCTTTCCAGAGCCTTTCCACACCAAAAGACCACAATATCATACTGCATACAAATGATCCTTTATATCGGTTACCGCTTGCTTGATCACAGTATTAAATCCCAGTTCCTTGGTTATTTTCTCTACTGAATGCATGGCTGTGGTATGGTCTTTACGACCTAACTCCTGCGCGATCTTAGGGAAGCTGAGGTGTAACTCTTCACGCAGCATATACATAGCAACCTGACGGGGTACCACAATATCTTTGTCTCGCTTTGAGCTCAGCACATCATCAAGTGGAATTTGGAAATACCTCGCTGTTTTTTCAATGATTTGTTTAGAGGTAATATGTTTTGGTCTCCCATTTGTCTTGCCCACAATACTCATAGCAACCTCGAGTGTAGGGCTGACGCCACGCATTTCACTAAAGGCTAAGAGTCGGTTTATGCCACCCTCCAAATCGCGCAAACTAAACGGAAAGGCGGTCGCCAAATATGACACTACTTCTTCATCGAGTTCAAAGCCATGTTGATGGGCTTTCGTTTGCACGATAGCGCAGCGGGTTTCAAACTCTGGCATTTGCATGTCAATCGTCATGCCCCAGGCAAACCGCGACTGCAAACGCTCCTCGAGTAACGGAATATCACGCGGCGCTTTATCGCTGCTTATTAAAATCTGCTTGTTGGCCTGATGAAGCGCATTAAAAGTATGGAAAAACTCTTCTTGAATTTTATCTTTACCGGCAAAAAACTGTATATCATCAACAATTAACACATCAGCACTACGATAGCGATTAGCGAACTCATGTGCCCGTTTGAACCGCAACGCCTCCACAAACTCACGCACGAACTGCTCACTACTTATGTAGACTATTTTCGTATGGGAGTTTTTTGCTACCAGCGCGTTACCTACTGCCTGAATCAAGTGTGTCTTGCCGATCCCAACCCCACCATATATATAGAGCGGATTGTAGCGGCCACCAGGAGCAGCGGTAACACTTTGGCAGGCGGTGTAAGCAAGCTCATTGCCCGGCCCAACTACAAAGTTTTCAAAAGTATTGCTCTCTACCAAACTTGGTCGGCTGGGCTGGGAAGAGGAAGAAAAAGATTGGGGTACTGTTGGCTCGTTGGTTTTTGCCAAAGAAAGAGTACTCTCGGTCGTTTGTGTAGAGGTGTCAGACTTCTGGTCAGCAGAGGCGTGGATTTTATATTCGATTTTCTTAGGAGTCACACCGTTTTTTGCCAAAGTCTGGGTAATAAGGTCGTTATAGCGTTTTTCCATCTGCTGCTTGATAAACACCGTTCCTACTCCTACCACAACAGATTCATCTGTTTGCTTGAGTAGTCGGGTTCGTTTGAACCACGTTACAAAGCTTCCTCGGGAAACAGATAATTCTATCTCGCCAAGCACTGCTTGCCATAGATCCTCTTGCACGAAACACTCCTTTTGTACTACCCACTATACGACACATAGCAGTGAGTTTTCCACAAACTTTGTAGATATCGCTATAAAATAGTAAAAAACGGCCAAACAGAGCAACGTTTGTACACAGGCAAAAACTCCCTCTGTTAATCTGTGGATAACGTAAACAGGTACGTGGATAAAGCTAATAAA
>CAZHPF010000031.1:0-9685 GCA_964534095.1 uncultured Candidatus Saccharibacteria bacterium | reverse complement strand
CAACAGTGCACGATAGGCGTAAAATATCCCCGTACGAGGTTGCGGACACTCAGGAAGAGTCACCAGTCGATAATTCGCTGCTTTGGCTTTTTGAGCAAGCTTTCCGCCGTGAGCAATAATCGCAATTTGTGCCCCCTTTTTTTCGGCGTCGGCGAGCGAAGACAGCGTTTCTTCGGTGTTACCTGAGTAGCTTGCGCAAATGACCAGCGTTTCCGGATCCACAAATTCAGGCACAGTGTAGGTTTTGCTGATAATAAACGGCACGTCTAAGTTTGGCCATGCTGTGGCCAGTTCAGCTACTAACGAGCTTCCCCCCATCCCGCTGAAGACCACTTGCTTAACGGGCTCCTCGAAAGCTTTGACCGAAAAAGCCTGACGTAACTGAGGTGGCTGCTTTTGAATAAATCCGAGAGCATCACTCTTATCCAAATTGTGGATATATTTTAAATCATCGAGCATGCATAGGCCTCCTATAACGCTTTTGTTTATCGTCTCGTTCTGGTACGATATCTATTGTAAACGTTAAACGATAAGCAGTAAACGGTCCGTTGGGGTCGGATAGGGGGTGAGATGTTCGGTGATGACGTAAATCAAACAAATACAACAGATGACGCAGTGAACCCGGCGCTACCGCCACCTGATACTGGCGCTCCATTAGTAACACCTACTGGTGATGACAGCTCGGCTTCACCTGTGTCGCCTTCGCTTGACGATATCTCCTCAAACGATGGTTCCTCGATATCTGCTAGCGATTCCGCAACGGCAGTAACAAATGACGACACAAGCTCCTCTGACACTACCGCTGACGATAGCATAAGTGCAGCCCCTCCGGCGCTACCCGCGATTGATGATGGCCAAGACGGGGACGATACCGACACTTCTGCCGCGCAAGATGACACGACCGACACGGCTGACACTCCTATCGTATCTGCGGATACCGAACAGTTAGTGGACATCAAACAGCAAGCTCTCGAACAATTAAGTCCCTTGGTTGATAAGCTAGACCAAAACCCCGAAGAACGCTTCCGTACTACCATGATGATGATCCAGGCCAGCGACAACCAAGCCCTTGTCAAACAAGCATTTGAAGTAGCCCAAACCATTACCGACGACAAAGCCCGCGCACAGGCTCTGCTCGACGTTATTAACGAGATCAACTACTTTACTACCCAGAGCAGCAAAGTCTAGGCTGTTTGGCCTGTAGTTTGCGCTACTGTTTAGCAAGCTTCAGGCGGTAACCCACATAGGCAATGGCGGTCGTAGCCACGAAAACCATAAGTGCTGTATCGCCAGGGCCTGTGTTCGTCAATGCTTCACCAGAGGTAGCAGCCCCCGAAGATGGTTGCGATGCAGAGCGCCGGGATGAATCGTTGCCACTGTCTGACGAAGCGGGTGTGTCCTCTTGATCATCTGTGTCTTCGGCTGCAGAGGAACGATCAGACGATTCAGAGCTATCAGTAGGTTCAGGGGAACCCTCTTCACTTTGGCTAGGGACGTCACTTGGGACATTATTCGTATTGGAACCATTGTCGGTGTTAGAAGGCTGGTTTTCAGAAGTGGTTGGTTGTGCTGGAGCGGGTTGACGATTACGCAAGGTGTTATATAGCCAACGACCAGCCAAAAACAGGCCAATTACTACAGCCACTGTGGCCAACAGGGTAATAATAGTCATTATCCACGTCACGCTTTTTCGGTCGCGTCTTTCGGCCTGGTAATACTCGGCTACTTCCGGCGGAACGTTTGGTTGGGCTGTCTTGGAACGACGAAATAGCTTCATAATAATTCTCTCACTCCTTTAACTAAGCCTATGATACTACAAAATAGACAATCAGACAAATACACTACCTAGGATTATCCCCGATATGCAATATGCACTTGTTCTATATGTCGGATGGCCTGCAAGTGAGCGACGCTAAATAGTACAACAATCAGCCCTGCCACGACGTCTCTTACTTGAGTGTCGGCTAACAGGTACCCTAGCGCTGCTATCAAGAACCCGTTCGCAAGACGTGCTAGCAGCCCAATCATAACCTGCTCGTCATGAAACTTCTTGGCTACAGAGAGCTTGTGTATGCCATGTATTATCAGGATCCATAGCGGTTGCAGCAGCAACCAAAGAAACCCAGGCAGCGCTATCCAAAACAATCCGTTCGCCCCAACCCACATACCTAACGATATTGCACAGGTAACTCGTTTACCATACCGTACGACAACAGTCAGTTTACCGTAGCGGGTGTCTCCTTTTATATCCCGAAAGTCTTTAAGGATAATTCGGGCCATAAACCCTGTATAGCAAGCTGCTAGCAACCATACATCCAGCGAGCCATTGCTGACCATATATCCTCCCAAAAACGGCATAACCACATAGCCCGCGGGCAACAAAAGCGGGGCGATAATCCCCCGATATGAAATCCGCACCGGTGGCAGCGAATACAACAAGCTTAGAATGATACCGGCAGCCATGACTACCACGTATGTTACTGACACAAGACTGCTGAGACCCAAGGCAAGCACAGCACTGAAAACTGCTATGCCAACGACGTTATGGCGCTCTGCACTACGGCTCACCAGCGGCCTGCCAGTCGCCGTTTGCAAGTTAATAACGTCTATCTTTTCGTCAGCCAAGTCATTTACTGAGGTTGCGTTCACATACCAAGCAGCTAAAGCAAGCAGCAGTACCACCAGCCTAAAGGATAAGGTGATGGCGTGCTGCGTGCTTGCCGCACCTACGCACACAAACAACACCAGCATGACCGCGACTTTGGGGCGAAGTAACTGCACAAAAAGCTTCGGGTACATGATTATTTGGGTACAACCGTTGTCACCTTAAACGGCCAGAAAGTAACAAGCACAAACAGATATACAGCCCACAGCACGTGGTATACCACCAGCAGACCAAGGGCAATCCACACCACACTCACAAAGACAGCGATATCACGCCGCGTAATAGCGATGGTAGCTGCCTCGTCAAAGACAAACGCCAAAAACCCGGCTGCGCTTGCCAGGGCAGCCGCCATCATAACACCAGCCACGCCGCTAAATACAAAGCCCAAGTACTGCACTATCGGGTCAACGCTGCTAAAAGCCGTAAAAAGTATAAAGAGTGGTACGAGTATAACTGCCCCTCCGCTGAGCACCGCCAAGCCTACAAACGCCAACAAAGTGACAGCCCGCGCTGCTCTAGTTTGCACTGTTTTAGGAACGGGGGCTTTGCGTTTTGTTTCATCTATGCCGAGCTTTTTAGAAAATCCATGCCGCAGAATACTAAATACCGCCATATACATGAGAAACACTCCGACCACAATAGCAAACAACACCATGCCGGGGCTTGACCACATGTCGGCAAGTGGGCCTTCGAACTGAAACGACCGCTCAGCCACAAACAATATACTCGGCGAAAGCGTAAACTTTACAAACACTACCAGCGCTGCAAAAATCGACAAAAACACCAATAAACGCTTCGTATAAGAGGTCTTTCGCTCAGCCAGCCAAAACAACACCCCGATCGTCACAAGGCTGATCGAAGCCGCAGGTCCGACAATCGACAATAAAGTCGGTTGGGTATTGCCTAACTTATAGTCAAGCGAGGGAAATACCATCACCGATACGAGCCCACACGCCAGCAGTATCGTTAGCCCAACCAGTATCTGACCCATATCCGTTACATGCGGTCGAGGAAATCGTTTCATAAACATACGAGGCACACCCTTTCGTTACCCACCAGTGTAGATACCGGAGGCGCTTATGTCAAAACTACACAGGAGCACTATTAAGATCCACGTGCAGCTCGTTAAAAAAGAATCCTGAACTGCCTAACAGTTGTTGAATCTCTGCAAGCCCCGGCATGAGTTCATGCGGTGAGCAGCCACTGGAGTCTTTCCAGCTATTTGTACCTCTTGAAGTAGACATCAGTATTTCGCATTCAGCAACTTTACCGGCAAATACATGAGCAAGCACTTTACTAATTGTATAGCCGCGTTGTGAGGTTTCAAGGTATAGAATTCCTTTTTGCTTCAGTTCTATTCCTGTCAGCCCCGTTTTTTCATGCAATTCCCTCTCGGCCGATTGCAACACAGTTTCACCCATATGGGTTTTGCCCGACGGGTACCCCCACCGGCCAATAAACGGTTGGTAATTACGCTGAAAAAGTAGTTCTTGATCATGTTCGTTCATTATTGCAATCATGGTGACGATATTGGGCTGCTCTCGCGGCACCATATGGCCATGGCTCAACCGATCTACATAGGCCAGGCCGGCAGGCGCCAGCGTGTACACACCGGCGAACACCTTGGACACAAAGCCATCCTGCATAAGCTGCTTTAAGTGATACGCGAAGTGATTACTTTCTATCCCCTTTGGACGAAGCTGGGCATAATGAAGGGTAGAAGTATACAGTAACTTATCAAGAATTTTAATTTGAATGTAATGCATTGACTATAGATATATCTGTTATTAATATACATGTCAAATTAATTTGACTCAAATCTTGTTATCTATCCATTACCTCTCTGCTGATTTACAGTATGCACGGAACGGCCTTCCATCCCCAATTATTCACCCAAGAAGGAGCTACAGTTATGAGTACACCACGAAGTGAGGTCGCCCTACAGCACTACCGAGAGTTTGATGGAACAAAACCAGTAATGCCTGAGGTTGATGATGAACGATTGGCGGCGTTAGCCGAACGAATCAAGCCACTTATTCGAGTGAGCAATGGCAAGCTGTTTCACATAGAACCGGTTGACTTGCGGCGTATGGCCTATACTTGGAGTCCCAAAGTAACGGTTGAGGCCGAGCCACTTGAAGCAATAGCCACCGTGGACACGCTGCACAGCTACGGGGCACCGGTATTCTTTAAGCCGTCGGTAGCAGAGGTAATTGCACAGATTCCCGAGGAAGTGGTCGATACGATAGCCGGCTTCTCGCTAGAGGGGCCGTTGGACATGGGACGAGAAAACGCCGCTTTACAAGCTGGATACCACGTGGCTCGTACGACGCTTTATCGTGAAGTCGTAACGTAAAAGGCTGTCTCGCTAAAATAAATAGTCCGCCGTAACCTCGGCGGACTATTTAATAGGAGCCAGGAAAGGCTACATCATGCCCATGCCACCCATATCGGGGGCTGCAGCAGCTTGTTTGTCTTCTGGCACTTCTGCCACTAGTGCACCCATCGTCATGCTGGTACCAGCGATTGATGTGGCGTTTTGGATAGCTTCTTTGGTTACGCGGGCTGGGTCAACCACACCGGCCGACTTCATATCAACCAGCTTGGCGGGGCTGTTCACATTAACTCCCTGCCCTGGCTTGGCCGTCTTAACCTGCGGCAACCATTCGTCAGGGTTAAGCCCAGCGTTAGTGAGCAAAATACGGAACGGTTGTTCAAGCGCTTTTACCAACAATGCTTTACCGGCAGCAATTGAATCATCCGGGTCAGTCGTCTTTACTCCTGCCGCCAGATTGATAAGTGTCACACCGCCGCCAGGCACGATACCTTCGTCTAGCGCAGCTTTAACGGCGGCAACGGCGTCATCAACACGGAATTTCTTTTCTTCGATCTCGGTTTCGGTAGCACCGCCTACTTTAATGACGGCGACTTTGCCGCTCAGTGCAGCACGGCGCTTTTCGAGGTTTTCACGCACATATTCACTGGTGGCACTTGCGATCTGGGCAGTAATCTGTGCGATACGTTCGGCCACCGCTGCAGCTACACCGGCACCCTCAATAATCGTGGTATTGTCTTTGTCGACAATCACGCGACGAGCTGATCCTACTACATCCAGCTCCACGTTTTCAAACGTCATGCCGCGGTCATCGGTAATGACTTCCGCACCGGTTAGTACGGCAATGTCGTGCAGGATGTCTTTGCGTTGGTCACCAAAAGCGGGGGCTTTAACAGCAATAGTGTTGAACACACCTTTAAGTTTGTTTAGTACCAGTGTACCGAGCGCTTCACCCTCGACATCTTCGGCAATCAACACCAGGTCTTTTTTGCCCGCTTGGGCTAGTTTTTCAAGTAACGGTAGGAACTCTTGCAGACTGGTAATCTTTTTGTCGGTGACGACAATCGCGGCTTTATCAGCAATTGCTTCCATCCGAGCCGTATCGGTCACCATGTAGGCGCTGACAAAGCCGCGGTCAAACGTAAAGCCTTCGACCACTTCACTTTCAAGCGCCAAGCCTTGGCCTTCCTCGACAGTGATAACACCGTCTTTACCAACCTTATCAATCACATCGGCAATCAAGTTACCAATCTCATTATCACCGGCGCTGATGGTGGCGACTTCAGCGACCCGTTGCTTGTTGGATTTGATGT
Source organism: uncultured Candidatus Saccharibacteria bacterium (assembly GCA_964534095.1). Taxonomy (GTDB): domain Bacteria; phylum Patescibacteriota; class Saccharimonadia; order Saccharimonadales; family CALMSM01; genus CALMSM01. The sequence continues at coordinate 3,372 of CAZHPF010000031.1, read as the reverse complement.
CTTCTGCCATACCGGTCAGTTTGGCAATGACATCATGCGCGGCGGCTTCCAATCCTTTACGCAATAACATCGGGTTGTGACCCGCAGCAATCAATTTGTTGGCTTCATTTAGAATGTGATATGTCAATACCGTCACGGTGGTAGTACCGTCGCCGGCCATGTCATTCATTTTGCTGGCGGCTTGTTTGATAAGTTCCGCTCCGACTTTGTAGCCTAGTGTCTCATCGTCAACATCGGCCAGTTCTACGCCTTTGGCTACCGTAACACCGTCGTGTGTCACAGTTGGTGCTCCGAAGCTTTTGCTGATTACGACGTTGCGACCCTTTGGACCCATCGTGGTTTTCACTGCATCGTAGAGAATTTGTGCGCCGCCTAATACTCGCCGGCGGGCATCGTCATCATAGAATACTTTTTTTGCCATTGTTCACTCCCTCTTATTTCACTGTTGCTAATATATCTTCTTCTTTGACCAGTATATAGTCTTCGCTGCCGACTTTAACATCGGTATTTGCATAGCTTTTATAAATGATACGGTCACCGACCTTGATTTGGCGGGTTGCTTGGCCTACGGCTACTACCTTGGCTACCTTTGGTTTTTCCTGGGCACCGCCAGGCAAGTACAGCCCGCTAGCAGTTTTGCTTTCGGCTACCTCAGCCTGGGCTACGACATAGTCGGCAAGCGGTTGGATAGGTACACTCATGTTTTATTCCTCCTTTTAGTTCGTCTAAGAGAGTTTGGCATTAGCACTTACCCAAAGTGAGTGCCAAAACTAGCACTCACTATACCCGACTGCCAACCCTCCGTCAAGCAGTTGTGTTGGTATTTTCTACGACTTCATATCTGGCCAAATAGTGTTTTTACTCTTTTGTCGGCCATGTTCGGACTTCTCCTGCGTTTGTGTCTTCTCCGTCTCCGGCTGCCACAGCCACCAGATCTACGTCAGCTAGCAATAAGCTGCGTGTGTCCATTAAAATTAAACCTAGCTGGTTTCTCCCCTTAAACACTCCGTCCTCGTCTGGCACTGCGCCCCAGAAGCGGTCTCCCCTCTTGTTGCCCTCAATAATTTCTTCATCGCCAGTTTGTACCAATAGTTCGGCTACATCAGGATTCCGGCCGAATTTCTGACGAACATACCAACGCATGGCTCCAATTTTCTCACCTTCTTCCCACCCTGGTCGCTCTGTCGCGCCCTCTCTGCGACGCATTCTAGTAGCTAAACTTTTTGCCGCAAAACCGTTGGGCATAGCCAGTATTCTTGCCCGTCGCCTTGGATCATGGGCAAACTTGTCTGCCTGGTACCCAATCTCAGCGGAAGACACGATCATACCGTCCCTAGTTTCCACGCCATTAGGCAGCTGATCATACATACTACTTAAAAAGAAATGCTCATTCCGGAATAAACTAATGGCCATGAGGCTGTTCCTCACTCTCTAATAACCCGCCTATGGCCCGTTGTAATTCACTTGAGGCGACATCAAAAGCATGTGTTACTTCTTCTTTTGTCTGGGCAAGTAAGCTTTTCCCGGCAGTTACTCCCGTTTTGAGTTCAGTAGCCAAATATTCTAAAGCAATTGCACCGTCCCATAACTGTTCGGCCACAGATTTAGCAGTTATTGCTGCAGCTTCACTTAGCAGCGTGTGACTTAATGCTGTATCCTCTAGAGGTGTGGCCAGAAATTTCATAACCAACATCTTGAGATCGTCTGCATCACCATTAAGAACAGCTGCTATAGTGCTATCTTTAAAAGGCGTGGACAAGTCATCGGTCATTATCTCAGCAAGTAGTGGCTGGATGGTGGTTTCATTAAACTGTACGATCTTTTGGTGGATTACTGTGAGCTCAGAGACGTCTGTAGGGATCTTGTCAGGTAGTTCATTTTGCAGACTGCGTAACTTCAACTGCACTGTATGAAAAGCTATACGTAATCGTAGTCGAGACTCCAATTGCCAAAGACGGTCATTGATACTGTGGGCATCCGGCTCTGGAGGTGAATGCCTTGATATGTTACTAGAGTTAAGAAGCTTAGCAAGTTGCGGAGCATCGCCAATCCTGCACGCTTTTCGTATGACATGGTAATCCATATGTTACTTCCTCCCTGCCCGAACGTGCTGTACTCCGTTTCTCCCAATTGTAAGTACGGGAGGTTGCTTGGCATATTGAGCTTCAATACTTGCAAGCGCCAGAGGTTTGTGTGGCACTACACCGAATCGCGCTACCAGCGCTTGCATCCCTCGTAACGTTGTAGCAAAGTCCCAGTTTACCGTAGAGTGCAGCCCCGACACATGGCCGTTACTTTCTCGTTTTGCTAACGGAGCATGGTGGGATAGAAAATAGGCATACACCGGCAGTACGCCCCGTGAAGGTCGATAAGGGTCAATCTTAAAACCATGGGTAAGGTAGTCCCGCTTGGCAGTAAGCAAATTTATTTCCACATTCCCCAGCTGTGCCATAGTACGGACCTGTGTATTACGACCAGACAACGTGTGGTAGAGGTCACGCATTTGAGTGCCACTGATTGTCCAGTCATCCACCATAACGATTCGACAATCCTGGGGAGGACGAGTAATATGCTCTACCTTTCCTACTATCCTACCTCCAAATTCTTCAAGTTCTTCATTGGTAAAGGCCAATAATACATCTTCCCGAAGCTTATCATCACTTTTGCGCTTACCCATATGTTTATAGCGGTCAAACCCGCCAATTTCAGCGACTACACAAAGCTGGGCGGTAGGATTAGCCCTAAGGTAGGCTTTCCATCGCTCTGCCAACCCCTGAACTGCTTCCTGGTATTCTGCTTCTCCAAGGAAAGTAAGGCTTTCACGCATACTGGGTGCTTGCTCGGCAACTAAATCAAGCGAAGCAGGACGCAGCGCGGCTCGCATTCGATCACTCATTCCTTCTATCGCGACGAGTGAATCTGTCAGGAAAGTATCCAGTTCCCTCAGCCCTTCATGTTCAGTCATAGACCATACTTTGCCGACTCCGCGGGTATAACGAAATGGCGTTATACGAGTTTCGTCTGAAACCTGTTCTCGAAAACGTGGAGCCTCTCGTATAAATCGTTGGGCATCAAATAGAGTCGCTATGTCTGGAGTTTCGTCAATAAGTTCGGGGTGCGGAAGAATACGGCTCGCTAAGTCGCGAGCCCCTGTTGGCGCCAATGCTTCTGTGGCATATTGAGCACCTATTGCTAATTCCCGTTCTGCGCGGTCAAGTTCTTGCCTTAATGCAATAGCTTGATCAGTTTCCGTAACTGAGTCAGTAGGCAGTGGATGGGGCAAATCACGCAAATCAATAACTGCAGGGGGTTCTGCGGCAGGGGACGCTGTGATAGTGCGTTCTAATTCTGGCATGGTGCTCACTCCTCTCC
>CAZHPF010000030.1:0-9843 GCA_964534095.1 uncultured Candidatus Saccharibacteria bacterium | reverse complement strand
ACTGCCTGACGAGCTTGCTGATATCATTGAGGTCGGGATGGTCGGCGCAGTGCTGCTTGACCTATTGACAGAAGTTGACCTGAAAAGACTGATTGCCCAGTTGAGCGAAGAAGCCGAAGACGCCAAAGGCCAACGCAAGAAGAAAATCATGAAGCGGCTTCGCCTGCTCGAAAGCATGCAACGTGCCGGGATTGAACCATCTAGTATGTGCGTCACGGTTTTGCCTGTCATTCCTCCGGATCTTCGCCCTATGGTGCAGCTTACTGGTGGTCGGTTTGCCACTAGTGACCTTAACGACCTCTACCGGAGAGTTATTAACCGTAATAACCGACTCAAGAAGTTGATTGACCTCAACGCGCCGGAAGTTATCCGTCGTAATGAACAACGTATGCTTCAGGAGGCAGTTGATGCTTTGATTGACAATAACAATGCCCGCTCTGGCCGTGCGGTTGCCGCCACCGGCCAACGACGTCGCCTCAAGTCATTGAGCGACATGCTCAAAGGCAAGCAAGGACGCTTCCGCCAAAACCTTCTCGGTAAGCGCGTAGACTACTCTGGCCGTTCAGTTATTGTGGCTGGTCCTGAACTCAAAATGTACCAGTGCGGCCTGCCAAAAATGATGGCGCTCGAGCTATTCAAGCCGTTTGTAATCGGATGGTTGATTGCTAATGATTATGCACATAACATTCGCTCAGCAACACATATGATCGAAGCCGGCGAAACGGCTGTCTGGGATGCACTCGACGATGCCATTCGTGGCAAATACGTGCTGCTCAACCGTGCACCATCACTACATCGCCTGAGTATTCAGGCGTTTCAGCCAGTGCTGATCGAAGGCCGTGCCATTCAGCTTCATCCGCTGGTCTGTAAAGGCTTTAACGCTGACTTTGACGGGGACCAAATGGCAGTTCACTTGCCGCTTAGCGATGCCGCGCAAAAAGAAGCCCGCGAAATCATGGCCAGCAACAAAAACCTGCTGAAGCCAGCCGACGGCACACCAATTTTACACATCGAACAAGACATCGTGCTCGGTTGTTACTACCTTACTTACGAACCAGACAGCGAGCAGAAGAAGCCCTATGCCTTTATGGGGATTGACGAAGCTGTTATGGCTCGTGATAAAGGTATGATTACGCTACAAAGCCGTGTTCGTGTACCGTTCCGCGGTGAAGTGCGCGAAACAACGCTTGGACGTTTGTTGTTCAACGAGTTGTTACCCGAAGACTTTCCGTTCCAAGACGAGCCTATGACCAAGAAAAAGCTCGCCAGTGTTATGGCACAGGTGTACCAGCGCTACGGCCAAGAAATAACCGCTGAAATTGCTGACGAACTGAAAGACGCCGGCTTCTTCTATGCGACTAAGTCCGGCATCTCAATGGGGATGGGTGACTTTGCCCTGGTGGAGGGCTTACCGGCTGAACTTGATGAGGGTGAAAAGCGTACTGCAGCTATCAGCGAGCAATACGAGCAAGGCTTCATTACCGAAGAAGAGCGCTACCGCTTAACAGTTGATAACTGGACGAAAGTTGACACTCATGTCCAAAATATGTTGGCCAAGCAAATGGAGAACAGCCGTTCGTCAATGGCAATCGCCATCACTTCTGGCGCGCGTGGTAATATTTCGCAAATGAAAATGTCAGTCGGTATGTTGGGTGTATTCTCCGATGCGACTGGCCGAGCCATTGAGCTGCCGGTAAAATCCGGCTATGTCCAAGGATTGACCCCGCTGGAATACTTTACCGGTACACGCGGTACCCGAAAAGCATTGATCGACATTGCGCTTAAAACCGCTGATGCTGGCTATTTGACACGTCGTTTGGTTGATGTAGCGCAAGACGTCTTTACGATCGCTGATGACGATACCGACCCGGGCTTTGCTATGCTGCGCGCCGATGCTGACGCTATCGGTGTTTCTTACGCTACTCGATTGGAAGGCCGCCACCTGGCTGTTAACCTGCCTTCATACGGTAAAGCCGGTGATCAAGTCACACCAGCTATGGCTGCCCAAATCGATAGTGACGAAGCAGTAGACGGCGTTCGTATCATGAGCGCACTTTCTTGTACCAGCGTTCGTGGTGTCCCGCAAAAATCCTATGGTGTAGACCCTGCGACCGGCAATTTGGTGGCAGACCACCATCCTATCGGTGTCATTGCAGCGCAGTCCATTGGTGAACCAGGCACACAGCTGTCGCTTGACTCTAAACACCGCTCAGGTGCTGTCGTAGCTGATGATACCGCCCAAGGACTAAATCGTGTAGAAGAATTGTTCGAAGTCCGCACTCCGAAAGGCCAAGCGTATCTATCGGATATTACCGGTACGGCATCAGTCTGGGAAGAAGGCGAGAACTATATCGTACAAGTCGCGGCAAACGATAACCACAAAGTAGAGCTTGAACTCGATGGCCGAAAAGTGCATATTGCCAGCGGTAGTGAAGTCGCTATTGGCGATGTCGTAGCGGCTCGTAAAGGTAATGCTGATCCACTTATTGCCCCTGCGGCCGGCAAAGCTGAAGTCACCGACAAGGCTGTCGTCATTGTGCCAAGCAGCAAGAGTATCATGCGCTACGAAATCCCAGGCTTCAAACAAATCTTACTAAAAGATGGTGACACGGCAGTAGCTGGGCAGCAGTTAACCAATGGTTCAGTAAACTTGCATGACCTTGTACGCTTACAGGGGGTAGAAGCTACGCAGCGCTACATCATGAATGAGATCCTAGGTATTTTTGCCGGCCAAGGCCAAAACATTGCCGACAAACACCTTGAAATCATCGTTCGCCAGATGTTCAGCCGTGTCCAGATCGAGGACTCGGGCGATAGCGAATTTGTTACTGGTGATGTAGTGAGCAAGCTTGCGGTCGTAGAGGCAAACGAACAACTGGACGCTGCTAATAAACAGCCAGCTAAAGTTACACAACTGTTACTGGGTATTACTAAGGCGAGCCTCAGTACCGACTCATTCTTAAGCGCCGCATCGTTCCAGGACACCACTCGTGTGTTAATAGCAGCTGCGACAAGCGGTAAGACAGACCGGTTGTATGGCTTGAAAGAGAACGTTATCCTGGGTCGCCGTATACCGGTCGGTACGGGATATGAGCCAAAAGTTGATGCTGAACCTGTTGACCTAAGCCAAGAAATCTAGTAAAGTTACGCTTAGCATATAAATGTCCGAGCCGAACAGAATGGCATCTGTTCGCAGCGGTAGACAAGGAGAACACATGCCAACTATTAACCAGTTAGTGCGTAAGCCACGAGCCAAAGCGAAGCCAAAAAGCAATTCGCCGGCTCTGCAGCGCGTTACTAACAACCTAAAAACCAAAAACTATGAAAAACCAGCGCCGTTCAAACGCGGCGTTTGCGTGAAAGTCACAACCAAAACCCCTAAAAAACCAAACTCGGCGCTTCGCAAAGTTGCTCGTGTTCGTTTGAACAACGGCTACGAAGTTTGGGCGTATATTGGCGGCGAAGGCCACAACCTGCAAGAACATGCGGTGGTGATGATTCGTGGCGGCCGTGTGCCAGACCTTCCCGGCGTGCGTTACCACGTAGTGCGCGGTCACCTTGATCTCCAAGGCGTGCAAAACCGCAAACAAGGCCGCTCTAAATATGGTGCCAAAAAGGAAGGTAAATAGCCATGCCTCGGAAAGTTACCAAATCTCTTGTCCGTGATATCAAGCCTGACCGGCAGTATGATAGCGTGGCAGTCCAACGGCTCATCAACCGGGTTATGTTGAATGGCAAAAAACAACTTGCCGAACGTTTAGTGTACAGTGGCATGCAAAAGGCAGCCGACAAGCTCAAAGCCCAAAACCCGCTTGATGTATTTGACCAGGCAATGAAAAACATCCAGCCGCATATGGAAACCCGTTCCCGCCGCGTTGGTGGTGCGAACTACCAGATCCCATTTGAAGTCAAAGGTCAAAGACAGAACCACCTGACAATGATGTGGTTTGTCGCAGCTGCGCGCAGCCATAAGGGCATGAGTATGGCCGACCGCATTGCCTTGGAGCTCACCGATGCTTATAACAGCACAGGTATTGCGGTCAAGAAAAAAGAAGACAACCACAAAATGGCCGAAGCCAACCGTGCTTTCGCCCACTTTGCCAAGTTCTAGGAGGTCTTATGGCGATAGCACACTCTTCACACTGGCAGGTTATTGCCAAGCAGTATTTTCCGGAGGAACAACTTGATTTTGCGGCAGACGTATATCAGCAGCTGGCGCGCGAAGCGGCTGGGTTGTGTCTGCAGGTGGGTGTAGACATTGCTTCTGGTGTGACCGGCGAGTCAGTTGATGCCGTATTTGATTTGGCCAAAGCTACTGAGGCAGCCCGCCACGACGCGTTGGCCGCGGCCGCGTACACGGTCGGTTATCGAGCTCAGCTGGATGATGCAATGAGTAATAACTACCACAAGCTTGACGGGCTGGTGGCCATACTTGACGAGAATAGAAAAACTGAAGAAACGGTGACTGAGTAATAGTAATGAGCCAAACACTTGGTTGTAGCGTAAGCTTTACTGAAATCCCTGTGGCAATTCGAGACACAGACCTGGCAACCCATCCGGTTGAGGTACTTGTTCCGACAGATAACTGTTGTGATGACTGTCCTGAAAAGATTGAAAATCCGCCCAGCCAAAGCGATTGTCCATTTTTCAATATTATTGGTGGCATTGCTGTTTGTGAGCGCCCAGGAGGTATGGAAGGTCAGATCAAGAAATTTTTATCAGGCGGCGGGACAATATAGTGGCACATTGGACTTGGATTGAGGCCGACAATCATATTGAGTGGGAATACGAAAGAGCCGGTGTTCCATCTGCAAACCGCTTGCCGCCAGCCATAGCAACAGTCGCCGAGCCTGTTGCTTGCCTATTTCTTGATGGGTACGAACACAAAAACAATATACTCGGTAGGCTGGCCACACTTGGCGAAGATTATGGAACTGATCCGCGCGTAGAGCTAGTGTTTGAAATGGCGCCAATTATTGAGGGTAACGCCGCGTAGGCTGTAAAAAGATGACCGATCCAAACCCAAACCACGAAGTCGGAGGTGTTGAGGAGTTGATGGCAGACGACGCCCTACGCCACGTGCATGCTGCATTTACGCATCGTGCTAAAGCGGCAGATCTTGAAGTTGGCGTCCAACCATTAACTCCTTTTGAAGCTCAACAGCTTCTCTTCTACGGCCCATATAGTTTTGCTTCGCCAGTATTCGGGAAAGTTGTGTTAAACAGTGGACGGCGCGCACTTGCCTCGCTTCACCGTTTAGCTGCCGCTAGAATCCTTCCTGAGCCGATGCCGTAGGCAAGAGGTAACCATTGCTTTTTAAGCTGTTTTCAGGCACAATATCAGGGAAGGCTTGCAGGCCTGTTGTTTCGTATGGCTTGCAATAATCAAATCATTAACCCTAACTGACTAGAGGAACTATGGCAGACAAGAAAACTGAAATGAAAAAAATTCGCAATATGGGTATTATCGCCCATATTGACGCTGGCAAAACAACTACCACCGAAGGTATTTTGTATCGTACAGGCCTAAAGCATAAAATCGGTGCAGTCCACGAAGGCGAAACAACCACAGACTGGATGGCTCAAGAGCGCGAGCGCGGTATTACAATCGTTTCCGCAGCCGTAACTTGTTACTGGAAAGGTCACCAGATCAACATTATTGACACCCCAGGGCATATTGACTTTACGGTTGAAGTGGAGCGTTCGCTCCGTGTGCTTGATGGTGCGTGTGTCGTGTTTGATGGCAAAATGGGTGTGGAATCCCAGAGCGAAACCGTGTGGCGCCAAGCTACTAAGTACGGTGTGCCTCGCATCTGTTTTATCAACAAAATCAACCAAACGGGCGGCGATTTTTACAAATCGCTCGATACCATCCATGCTCGCTTGAGCAAGCGGGCTTTCCCAATCCATTTGCCCATTGGTTTTGAGCAAGCCATTAACGGTGTTGTCGATTTGGTTACTATGAAGGCTTACACCTATAAAGATTTCACTGACCACGAGCTTGTTGTTGGCGAAGTGCCAGAAGACATGCTGGAAAAAGCTAAACGCTACCGCAGTCTGCTTATCGAAAACGCTGTAGCCGAAGACGAAACTATCCTCGAAAAATACTTTGAAGTTGGCGAAGAAGGCTTGAGCGAAGATGAAGTGCGCCATGCCATCCGCACGGCGACACTTGCCGGAGATTTCTACCCTGTTACCGGCGGTGACGGACGCGGCGTGATCGTCGAGAAAGTACTTGATATGGTTGCGGATTATCTACCAAGCCCAGAAGATCGCGGCAGCACCTGGGGGACTCACCCCAAGACCGGCGATGAAGTGGAGCGCAAGCCAGAAGCAGCGCAACCTATGGCGGGTCTGGCATTTAAAATCACGACCGATCCGTTTGTGGGTAAGCTGGCATACTTCCGCGTATATTCCGGTAAACTGCAAGCCGGAAGCTATGTGCTCAATTCGTCCAACGGCGAAAAAGAGCGTATCGGCCGTATTGTCCGCATGCAAGCCGATAAGCGCGAGGACGTGACCGAAGTAAGTGCCGGCGATATCGCAGCCGTCGTAGGACTCAAGGCAACCACAACCGGCCACACGCTATCTGACCCAAATAACCCTATTGTCCTAGAGAGTATTACATTCCCAGAGCCTCCGGTGAGCATTGCTATCGAGCCAAAGACCAAGTCTGACCAAGAAAAAATGTCGCTTGCGCTGCAGCGCCTAGCTGAAGAAGACCCAACATTCCGCGTACGTGTTGACGACGAAACTGGCCAAACCATCATCAGCGGTATGGGTGAATTGCACCTCGAAATCCTGGTTGACCGTATGAAACGTGAGTTTAGTGTCGAAGCCAACATTGGCCAGCCGCAAGTTGCTTACCGCGAAAGCATCCGTAAGAGTGACGTTGAAGTCCAAGGTAAGTTCATCCGTCAATCCGGTGGTCGTGGCCAGTATGGCGACGTCTGGCTGCGTATTAGCCAAAACGAACAAGGCAAAGGCTTTGAGTTTATTAACTCGATTAGGGGCGGTGTTGTACCATCTGAGTACATCAAGCCCGTTCAGCAAGGTGTCATTGAAGCCATGGCGAATGGTGTTATCGCGGGGTATCCTGTCGTAGACATCAAAGCCGAACTCTACGATGGAAGCTACCACGATGTTGACTCATCTGAAATGGCCTTTAAGATCGCGGGCTCGATGGCACTCCAAGAAGGCGTCAAAAAAGCTTCCCCGGTTTTGCTTGAGCCAGTTATGAAAGTTGTCGTGGTAACGCCCGACGAGTTCATGGGTGATGTGATCGGCGACTTAAACAGCAAGCGCGGCCGGATTGAAAGCATGGAAGACCTAAGCTCCGGCATCAAAGAAATCACTGCATTTGTTCCGCTAGGTGAAATGTTCGGCTATACCACTAACCTGCGCAGTATGACGCAAGGTCGTGCCAGCTCAAGCATGGAGCTTGACCATTACGCTGATGTGCCAAACCACGTGGCCGAAGCCATCATCGCCAAAAACAGCAAATAACTGCCCTAACTGGATGCGGTGGGAGAATCGACGCACGAATGTCCTACGAATCTGAAGCAATAGCGAGAACCCTGCAAGGATTTGCTGATGCTCGTTTGTCGCCAAGCCTCATTGATACCGCACATCAACTGGGAAAAATCACAGACGATATGGTGGTTGCCACGTCAATTGGTAGTGTCTCACGCGCGGTTATCATGCCCTACTATCCTGCAATACAATTCGGTAACAATATCTTTGATCGGCTTGATGCCGCTGCCGCTAGGGGTTATCCATTTGCAGAGGCCGCTATTCGTGTAACTGGTCAAGACTTGCGCCGACCTACCCGGGCGCAAGTCATTCTCCGCTTTTGTCACGCACCAGAGCCATCAGCTACAACCGTTATTTCTGAAACTGCTTGTGCGTTCAATCTCTCGGACACATCTTCGTATGGCACAACAGAAAGAGTTGTTGACGAAATCTATCGCCGCCGTCAGTGGGGAGAGTTTCTGCCTTCGCTGACAGGCACGGTCAATGTGCCTGTCCCTGAACATCGCGACGCAAACGGGAAATGGCGTCGCCGTGCTTCGCATGATCCACGACAACTAGCGCGTGCAGTCTGGTGTGGGATCAGTGAAATCGACTTTGCAAAGCCCATGGATTTTGTAAAGTAAAACCTGTGTTGCTGGTTGGCACAATACAGTTACAAGTACAGCCATCGACTTTAAGGCGGCTTACCATAGGCATCTCTAGTCGTCTAAAAGGTAATCTCTTTACAAGGCGCACAGAATTATCTATACTGTCTCAGTAACTCGTGCGAGGTATTGCCTCCATGTAGACAAAATTTAAGCAATTAACTAAGGAGAATCACCTTTATGGCAGATTTTGACCGAAGCAAGCCTCACGTCAATGTTGGTACTATGGGTCACGTCGACCACGGTAAAACAACTCTGACTGCAGCTATTACTGCTGTGTTGGCTAAAAAGCTTCCAAGCGACGTTAACAAAAAAATCAACTACGACGAAATCGACAATGCGCCGGAAGAAAAAGCTCGTGGTATCACCATTGCTACCTCTCACCAAGAGTACGAAAGTGAAAAGCGCCACTACGCACACGTTGATATGCCAGGACACGCTGACTATGTCAAGAACATGATTACTGGTGCCGCACAGGTTGACGGAGCTATCTTGGTCGTATCTGCAGCTGACGGTCCTATGCCACAAACCCGCGAACACGTATTGCTTGCAAAACAAGTGGGCGTGCCAAAGATTTTGGTATTCATGAACAAAATGGATCTCGCCGACCCAGAGTTGGTCGAGTTGGTCGAAATGGATATCCGCGAACTATTGGCCAAAAACGGCTTCGACGAGGATGCGCCTATCATCAAGGGTTCAGCTACAAAGGCTCTTGAAGGTTCAGCTTCTGATGAAGACGCTGTTATGGAACTCGTCAAGGCTATGGATGATTACATCGAAGAGCCAAAGCGCGACCTCGATAAACCGTTCCTGATGCCTATCGAAGATGTCTTTAGCATTAAAGGTCGTGGTACGGTAGCAACAGGCCGTATTGAAACCGGTGTCGTAAAGCTCAACGACGAAGTTGAGATTGTCGGTATCCGCGACACTAAAAAATCAGTAATCACTGGTATTGAGATGTTCAAGAAAAACCTCGACCAAGGACAGGCTGGCGACAACGCTGGTATCCTGCTCCGCGGTATCGAGCGCGATGACATTGAGCGCGGCCAGGTTATTTGTAAGCCAGGGAGCATTACGCCTCACACTGAATTTGACGCTGAAGTCTATATCCTTAACAAGGACGAAGGTGGCCGTCACACGCCATTCTTCAAAGGCTACAAGCCTCAGTTCTACTTCCGTACTACGGATGTAACCGGTGAAGTTGAGCTGCCAGCTGACAAAGAAATGGTCATGCCAGGCGACACTGTTACTTTCAAAGTGAAGCTGCTTGCTCCAATTGCTATGGAACAGGGTCTACGTTTCGCTATCCGTGAAGGTGGCCGTACCGTTGGCGCCGGCGTGGTGACAAAAGTCACCAAATAAATCCGTAAAAATCTCCGGATTATCAACTAACCCGTCTCTCCGGCGGGTTTTTTGATATGGTAGGACACCAGGAGCTAAAAGTATTAGACAAATATTAGCAAACATGACATAATGTAAAGATATGAGTATGAGCGACCAACGTCCTGATATTTTTAATGCTGAGCCCTTTACGGTGCTGGCCGAAGCCCACTTGCCACCGCATATTTTAGAATGTGCTAAGGAGCTTGGCGATACGTCACTGCGGTTTATAGTAGCTACCGAACGGCTTGATACTATTGGCGAACCCGAAAGCCTTACTCCTGTCG
>CAZHPF010000029.1:0-10332 GCA_964534095.1 uncultured Candidatus Saccharibacteria bacterium | reverse complement strand
GATCACTAGTAAAAACACCATCAACATCTGATAGGAATATTACTTTTTTTGCCCTCATGGATCGCTTGGTACTTTAGCGTGTTTATCCTAACTGACCAGCGGTTAATACAGGTTATTCAGAAAGGTATCTTTCATAAAAGTGTCGTAGATATCAGCCTGTCGCAGATCCAAATGGTTAACTACGAAGTAGCTGGCGTGCAGCAAACTCTGCTCGGATTTGGTACAATTACTGTGCAAACATATGTCGGTGACCTGGTCATACATAATGTCCACCATCCCGATAGGCTACAAAAGAAACTTTTGGGTGTTTTGCGTGATCAGGGGATAATTGTAGTGAGTCATCCTATAAATCAAAATGATGAGGATAATGAAGAAGCCTAGCCTAAAACTCAACAAAACACGTTTGCCTGCGGTACTGAGACAGGACAATGAAGTTGTGGTGCCTAAAGAAGTTCCGCGCATTACGACGGATAGTGTTGCGGCTAACCGTGAGGAAGTACTTGGCGGAGCACGTAAGTACATTTTGCGGCTTAGTCATACTAAGCACCGTATTATAGCTATTACCGTTAGCTTATTCGTGTTAGCAATTATTTCGTTTGTATCATACTGTACGTTAGCACTCTATCGTTTTCAGTCAACATCGAGCTTTATCTATCATGTGACGCAAGTTATCCCGTTCCCCGTAGCAAAAGCAGGTTCGGATTATGTCTCATATGAGAGCTACTTGTTTGAGGTGCGTCACTACACGCATTACTATGAAAAACAACTCAAGCTAGACTTTAACTCCCCCGAAGGTAAACAACAGCTTATCACGTTCAAAAAACAAGCCCTTGATAAGGTTATCAACGATGCCTATGTTAAAAAGATTGCCAAAGAAAAGAACATAACAGTTAGTAGTAAGCAGGTAGACGAGCAAATAACATTACTGCGAAACCAAAACCGTCTCGGGGATAGCGACGCTGTGTTTGAAGATGTGCTGCGTGACTACTGGGGATGGTCGGTCAATGATTTCAGGCGAAGTTTACGTGACCAGTTATTGGCGCAAAGTGTGGCGGCCGCGCTTGATACGGCAACAACTGATCGAGCCAATAAGGCAATGACTGAACTCAAAAACGGCGCAAACTTTGCAAGCATTGCTAAAAAGTACTCCGACGATCAAGCTACGCGGCAAAACGGTGGCGATATAGGAATCATTGAGCGCAATAAACGAGACGTTTCGCCGCAAACCATGGAAGCCCTCTACGAACTAAAATCCGGCGAAGTATCCGGCATTATAAATACTGGTTATAGCCTAGAGATTGTCAAAAACCTCGAGACGCAAAATAACGGCAAAATCCGTACCGCACATATTGTGTTCAACTTTAAAGATATATCCGAGCAGTTGAACAACATGAAAGACCAGCAAAAAGCACGAGCCTATATTAGAAACTAGGCAAGAAGAGCAGAGCTATTGGATTTTCCAGCGAAACTGGTACGTATCAGGAAGGTAGTCGGCATAAAAGTGCTCAAGGATAAAGTAATATGCGGCTCCAAACTCTTCCGGCGTTGAGTGAAGCGCATGCTTGAGTTTATCGGAGGTGAATCGTTCAATTGAATCAGCTTCTTCCCCAAGCACAATATCATCAGTAGTGGATATCTCGAACACGATAAACAGGTGGTTTTCGTCTCTGCCGATAACGTGTCGCCTGAAAGTCGCTTGCCCTATAAGCGTATATTGGATATTGCGGGTGCCAATTTCTTCTTCGGCTTCTCGAAGGAGAGCATCTGCATATCTTTCGCCTGACTTTACGTGTCCACCGACGGGGGCAACAAGCTGGCCGGCGTCTTGCCGATCGGCCGCTTGCCGGATAAGCGCCCAATCCTCATCGTAGCGCAGGTAACCAATGACAGTAGCGTGCAGAGCACCCGTCTGATGCGCTTCGCTTTTCAAGACCCGATTAACTATCGTACTGTTATCGTCTAGCACATCAACTAACTCATCATTCATATAAGTAGTATATAAAAACTAGGGCTAGTTGTAACGACTATCTAGCTATCTTGGACATTACTGAGCATGAGATCAGCAAGATCAAGCTTGAGATGAAAGTCGGCTAGTTGTGTTAAAAGCATTCCTCTTGCGATTGCTACTCCTACGGTCAATCTGAAACCGGATAATTTCGGCGAAATATTGGCTAGCGGGCATGCGTGGTGCATCTGCTTGATGCAGGGCAGTAAGCGCCTCTATAGAAAGTCGCGTATCAAAGTCACCGCCGAGTTCTGGGGTTATAAACATGGTGCTCGTAAGGTTCTTCCTCGAGGGTTAGTCAGTTTCGTCTCCACTAGAATCTTGAGGGGTAGTAGACTCAGGGAGTTCGACTGGTTGCACAATCACACCGGGAAGGGAGGTGTGGCCGGGTGGTGATTCTGGCTGACGAGGTTGTACTTCGGTCATAAGGCCAGTGACGCGCCAATCGTCTGGACGGCCTTGGAAGTCTGCGCCAAGCGCGTAATATTTGACCTCACCAGTAGACCCGGTAACTCTTATTATACCGGCCTTACCGCCAGGGTTGCCTATATTAGCGGTATTTCGTTGTTCAAATGGGGTTTTAAGCCCGTTCCCTCTATCGTAAGCAACAGTAACTTCGCTGTCGCCTGCTGGAATCCAGCGTACCTCTGTGGCCTCTGGATCTGTATCTAACGCCTCCACAATATAGCCAGGTAGGGCAGACGCTTTAATACCGGTGTAGCCTTGAGAAGCCTGAACAACACTAAACGTGATTCCGGCATCCGGGACAGGGGTTTGTGATTCATCTACAAATTGTCCATGACCACGCTTGCCAAGGTGTACGCCTGCTGCTATAGGAAGAATGTCACTTCCTTTAGCAACTACCCATACAGTTAGCTGCGGCTCTGAGGGTACTCCAGGTTCACCCAGTGGCGGAACAGGAGGTGTAAGATCATGGCTATCGGTCATATTATCAAAAAATAACATAAAAATTATTATATGTCAAACACCTCTATCCTATCTTCTTGCGGCAGAAGAGTTACCCTTACCTGGTCAGTTGAGCATACATCTCGTTCAGGGTTTGGGGAGTTTTTAGGACTGCACGGACAATGCTGCCTAAGTGACCTCCGGCTATTTCTTCTTGCGGGACTCCGTCAAGCCCAATGGCCTGTTCTGGTACAGTTTTATCAGCCCTGGAGAAAAAGAAACGCATCCTCTCTACCTTATCTTTTTCGGACAAAAGAGGAGCGGCTACTTCTTCGCAGTGTATGACTGCATCTACGCATGAAGGGCTTGGTTTTTTGCCGGGACGGTTTAGGGTAGTATGCCTTAACATATCCAGGTCAAAGACACGCGTCCAGCCACTAAAGCCTAACAGTGTAAGGTCAGCTTCCGGGTCTTCACGGCGTAATTCTCCAAAAACTGATACACTGAGCGGTACACCCATGCTCGCTGCCGCTATAGCAAGTCGTCCGTGGCGTTCTAGCTCAATCTTTGCTTGTGTTTTCAAAGCTCCCCGCAACTCTTCTGCTGTTTGATCCGAGTGATGGTCTACTGAAGCGTGAGTAACCTGGATGCCCCTATGTCCCATATAGTGAGATAGAGCTTTCTCTGGTAAGCCTACATGGGTACGTTCAAGCCCATTGACATATAAAACACGATACGGGTTTGGGCTAGCTGACTCGGCACTCATGATAAACCAAACAATACCATAAAAACAGAAATATGCCCATGCAAAGCTGGCATCTCCTCTTAATCGAGCTCATCGTGCTACGGTACAGCAGGTTTACGGGCAAAGATGTCTATGACGCCTAGGAGTGGCTCCACCGGATACTTACTGAAATCTCTTGTTGGGTCAAACAAAAAGCTTAGGTCGCGGGACATTGTGGAGTGGGTAATAGAAATGTCTTCTAAGCCTACTCGCGCCAAGCCCCGTCTAACTTTCCGAGCAAATCTTACAATATCTCTCATCCTTCTCATTTCCCCTGGCATCATTTCTTGCATAAAAAGCTGCCCGTCCGGTGCCAGCACCCTATCTATTTCGCTGAACAGTCTTTTTGTGGCGGGTCTTTGCTTTGTTGGTCTTATGCCCGGCTCTTTTAGCATATGCAACAGTCTGTTGGTGTGAACGTAACTAATACTTCCGTTGCTAAATGGCAGAGATGTGCCACTGCCTAGCACAAAATTTGCCTGAGCTCTTTTTGCCTCTGAGCCTGCAATATCAATGACAACCGCTTGCTCTGCACCATATACATCCTGCGATAGTACTTCAAAAGCTTTGGACGAAAGGGGAGATATAGACCCAATTAGGAGGGCGGTTCCTCCGATCTGTCGGCCATGCGTCTCCATCATAGACTGATAGCTCGGCCAATCTACCAGAGTATCTGCGCTGTGGGTCTCTTCGCCGAAAAATATATCATCTAGGCTACCCATCACAATTGCTCCTTCCCCCTCTCCTTGAGAAAGGGGAATACCATTAACCAAATTGTGCCACTGCGATAGCTTACGTTTAAGTTGATCGTCATCTAATTGAATGCCCATCAGGTTACCGTACGCAGTTCTTAGTACATCCACCTCTGTAACGGGATTGACCCCTAATACGCTTTCAGCAATTGATACACCAGCTTGTACAGGCATTTATAGACACTCCTTAGTATTGCCACGATATGAGCAATGGGACTTGATTACTGATGCAGTATTTTAACATAAAAATAAACTAGTAGCAAGGCGGCAACGGTAGTATATATGGCGCAGCGCCTTATCTCGCACTAAGAGAAGCCCGAAACTATGGCTGGGGTTTTGTAACGGAAAAGACTAATCAGTAGTACAATATTATTGACAATAAATAACATATATGCTATTATACTTGACAATAAACTAACCATAAGTGAAATAGGAGTTTTGAATGGCTAGTACTATGGATCCCGGTGCTCTGCATGCCCCGCAACCGACAGGCGAAGTCTTGTTACCGTCGGGGGGGGGGCATACTGAATTAACTTTAGTAGAAGGGATCAATGAGGGCAGAGATCCTGCTCTAGAAGTAATCCAGCTGCGAGACATTATTACTGACCTTACCGGAAGCGATCACGACCTATCGGAACAATCGCGAGCCTTTATCCGTCAAGGCGGGAGCATAGGAAGCGCCATGCAACGTCTTACAGAGCTGGAACCGGAAGCAGAAACAGAGGCGATACAACAATTGAATGAAACCCGGGAGGCGTACCTGGATTCATTAACCGCCCACTATAGATTGCCGCTTCCTGGTCGTAAGCGAAAACTTACAGAAGCTACTCAGGCGTACACCGCAGCGCTGGCAACTCGTATTGAAGAAGTGGCTGATCTGCATTGTGATAGCTGTACTCCCGTAGAGCTCACCGACGAAGTGGGGATGAACACGGTGGTTGAAGGTGGTTTGAGCGTGCTCGCTAGCACTTTAGTCGCTGAGCAGGAAAAGCTGAACGGTCGTGTTGAGGAGGTTCGCAAAAAGACATTACTACATCGTATTGTCAATAGCCGCCGTTTTTATCAAGGAGCACTCGCTGCTTTGATTGCCCCGACAACTGTTAAGCATACTGGTATTATGCCGGAGACTGAACAAGTAGAACATGCTTTGCATGAGGCCGAAGTTGTAGTGATTAGTCTCGCTGCTTTCGCATTTGCGGCTGTGCAAGGTGACAAGCTGCTTGATCGGGTTTCGGAACGAATAGAGCACTGGCGTGTCAATCGCAATCATAGGCTCCTAGAGCTGGATGAGGAAATTGATGACGGTATCCTTATGCGTACGGATGAAACAGCCCAAGAAACATTTGAAAAGAAAACTGCTGCTCTGCTGGCTGCTGGACTTTTGAGCCGCCATTTAGCTGAAGTTAAGGGTATAGCCCATAGTGCTCCGGAAGACGCCAGTGGCCTGTATAACGAACTAGTAGAGGCGATTACGAGCGAGCAGGTCGCCGAATTTGGCCATAGTGTCCGCAAGGTTGCCACAAGAAGGATTTTGGTGCATGCTCTTGCGCTAGGTACCGCCGTTATTGCGGCTCCAATCGTAGCGAGTATTGGAGAATCGGCTGCTATCAATAGAGATTTAGAAGAAACCATGGCCGACAAGTAAGTATATTGCCTACCTTATTTATAGGGGTATAGTGGTGTTAATACTATTGGACTTGTGGGTGGTGCTTTAATGCGTGTCGACAGAGCGACCTTACTTGCTTAGAGGGGATAGTCGCCCTACGTTAATATTGACATATTAATAAATCCTTGATATAATATGCTTGTATCCTAAATAGCAACGGCTATGAGAAAAAAAACATCACCAACACCAAAACCACCGCAATATCCTCGAGGGCAAAGACCTGAAAGAACAATGGCGAGCATGGAGCCATTAAAGCCACCGTTTACTGTACCTCCACTCCCGCTTGGCTAAGTTAAGCTACTGAAAGTTTAGCTGACGCGGTATCTCTAGATAGCCGGTAAGTAGCCATCTTCCATGGTGTACTCAGGCTTGCCAATAACAATTTCTACCTGATTTAGTGGGCGAATAGGTGTAGCCGTTGCTTCATCTTCAGGCGTAAACGAACTCTCTACAAAGCTAAAGCCTTGGTGGGCGGTTGGGATGGTTGTCAACCGTTCAACATAAAATTTACCCTGAGTGCGGACAAATTGCCTGCGCTCGTAAACAGCAGCAGCCTCAAAGTCAGCACCATATTCACCATAGAGTGTATCTAAGGCTTGGCGGTTAACCTCATTAATTTGGCTACGGATCGCAGCTGCTTGATCATCGGGTAAGATCTCTATGTCTTCGGCTGCGTGGGCAATCTCAAGTTGGTTGCGACCCCTTGTATAGCGTCCGTCAGCTATGCCTGCTAACATCTCTTCTATCTTCCAGCGGTTTGATCCGTGCCGTTCAACACTGCCAACTAAATCTTCTACGTCTATAAGCCCCAGGTCTTCCGGGGTGCGTGGTGAAGTTAGGTACTTGCTCAGTGAACGAGCGTCCAGCTCGGCTTTTAGCTCTTGGCTGGCAAGTGGATGCTCCATAACATCTCGGATTGCTTTTGAGACATGCACCTCGTTACCATCGTCGTAGGAAAGCATTGAACTAGCAGCTGCATCGGCTACCTCATCTGGCGTGAATAGCTGAGAGAATCGGCCGACGCGCTGGTAGTGTCCGTTACCTAAGTTAACCATGGCGTCTGGTCCGTACGTACCATGGACAACACCTTGCTTTAGCGCTTGCTCGCCATCCTGCGGCATATAGGCGTATACGCTATCACCCGTTTGTGGCGGAGAAGAGTCATTAGCTGTAGGAGGGTTTAATTCTGTCATTTTTGTATTGTCCTAACGTAAAAATACTATCATAAAAAAGGTAGTATGTCAACCTATTAGGCTGCGATCAAGAGATTTGGAGTTATTTTTTGGCTAGTCAATAAGGTCACGAGCTTTGAGGATAGGTAAAATATCATGCTCGAAAATTGAGGCCATCTCCACACCTTCAGGTACTCGAGAAGTAAAGGTGCGAACCTCTTCAACTTCATTCTGCGGAGTTATTTGGCCGGCATAGCTTTTAATAAGGTAAGCAGCTAAAAGAAGACTCTTGCCTGCTTGACCGGCTGCCTCTGCGTAGTAGTCATCAATCTTTTCTACGTCAGCTTCGGTCACTTCAATGCCAAGTTCTTCGCGAAGTTCGCGAATTAAGGCATCAAGCTCAGTTTCGCCATCTTCTAGTTTGCCGCCGGGTTGAATGAAGATGTCTTTACCCTTGGAACGTGTCGCAACTACTTTTCTATCTTCAACAATGATGCCGGCTGCTTTGTGGATATCGTATGGCTGCTTACTCATATTGTCAGTATAACAAAACTACCCTAAACTGAGGCCGTTTGAAATGTCTCATAACAAAGCAGGCCTTGAACTATTTCCCGGGTTCGTCGGGTGGTGTAGTGAGAGGTTTATATAAAGACACGCCCTGGCCCAACGCAATATTTCCTGGTGAATAGACCGAGCCAACCCAGCCACGCCGATTGTGCCCAGCCTCTTTAAACCGCTTGCCTAATTCGGCAGTTGTTAGATCAGAGGACAACCCAAGAGCTTCTAGTGTAGCAAATAACTTACGCATGGGCTTGATACATGGCGGGTTATATTCTGATAGACGGACTGCGGCAGTAGCTTCATCTTCTGAGTTAGTGAAAACGAGGATGTTCCCAGGCTCGGCAACCTCACTTAGAGCGCCCTCGCCGGGGGCTGACCGTAGCAGTATGTTTGCCGCTAATTGTCCTGCTAAAAATTGCTCAATAGGGACATCAGTCATTTCTTGTATAGCATCAGCGGGGAGTTCCAAACCCTCGGCTATAACACGCATATCTTCAGCATCAACGATGGAAATTTGCCTATCGTTCGCAACCTCCAAGCCTGATAACTCTGCAGATTCGTATGGTCTTACCACGCGAGTTGCGCCGTAATGTCTGTCTTCTGGTATCCCTAGGGGTTCTAGCCTTACCAAGCCTCTTTGTTCTGCTTCCCAGGTTTCACCCTGGCTAATCACAGATAATCCTGCTACGGAAAGTGGGGTGGCTTCAAGTGTATGTAATGAACCAGGCATGTGCTAAATATAGCATAAGCTCGATCAAAAGTCAATTTAGTGGCAGACCTACTTTTGGAAATATGGGGCTATTATGTAATGCTTAGCTTGACAGGTCGTAATGCGAGTATCCCTCTATCCTAAGCTGTCGATAGACAGGCAAAACAAACCTACAGTAGGCTTCATGCGCTTCGGCAAGAACACTCGTTTCGTTTTGCGTATGTGCATCATCAAGACCAGCTCTTAAGCGCTCCAATTCGCCCCGATCTACGGCTGCGGCATCAATTGCACGATCTGCGGCACTAGCAAACTC
This sequence comes from uncultured Candidatus Saccharibacteria bacterium, assembly GCA_964534095.1. Classification (GTDB taxonomy): domain Bacteria; phylum Patescibacteriota; class Saccharimonadia; order Saccharimonadales; family CALMSM01; genus CALMSM01. The sequence continues at coordinate 1,464 of CAZHPF010000029.1, read as the reverse complement.
CCTAAAGGTTTCACTCATAAAACGCTCTGAGTGCAGTGCCACCGCTTGCTCGTCTGCCGAGGGAAGCTCATCAAGTAGCCCTACTTGTTCGCGAAGCCGCAATCTATACCTACCCGGCAGGTTACCATCGAAATTATTCAAAAAGCTTTGAGCGCTACCGTTATGCGCCCTTAAACCTGTCTCAATCTGGCTATCAATGATAGTAGGGTCGGTGTCACGCATATCTAAGGGGTTAGCATCTTGTGGTGGCTCCGTTCTACTGTCGTGCGTCATGGGCTTATCTTAGCAAAAAGGAACCGAATATCGATAACTCGGTTCTAGTATCCGGCTTGGGTTTAGCTAAAATAACAGAAGTAATTTTTATAGCGAACCGTAGCGGAACAAGTCTGGAACTATGCAGCAATCAACTCCGGAGTTACAGGTCGTCCGACGAGTAATTGAAACCGTATATCCACGTCAGCGGGGGTATCTGGGTCGCGCATTTCAGCAACTTGCTCAAATTGAATACCAGCTTCCTGAGCGAATTTCTGGACAACATCAACATTACCGAGAGTAGAGGATATACCCATTAATAGTATGCCCCCTGCTTTTAGGTGGTCGGCGGCACCTTTGACAAATTCTTCATGTTTTCTGAATCCAGGGTCATAGACGGCCTCTTCAAGTGTACTAAGAGCAGTATTTGGTTCTCGGAAAGAAAAGGGCATATTCCAATAAATAACATCAAATTTCTCTTCTGGTTTAAGGGCAGAGTACACGTCAGATTGACGGACGTCGACCCTATCGGCGACACCATGATTAGTAGCGTTTATCCGAGTATTCTCTACGGCCTGCGGATTGATATCTAAAGAGACCACATTTGCTCCCCCGCGTGCCGCAGCTGTTGTTGTAACGCCAGCACCACACCCAAGGTCAAGGTAGTCGTCTCCGGAAGAGAGTAGTGCAGTGACGTGGTCGGTATAGAATGCCGTTTCTGCAAAATATTCGGGAGAAAAAACACCAGGCAGTACAGTGTATTCCTCGCCTAAGACACGGGTTGTGTAGGGTTCGGTTCGCTCCTGGCTTAGTCCTAAAGCATAGTCAACGCCTGTAATATAGTTTGGCTTTTCATGCAAAGGTGTTGCGGCTTCCATAGGTAATTCGTCCACCCTATTTTGACCAGTACCCTGCAAGGGAGATGGTGAATTTCCAGATTTAATTTTTATTTTAGACATGTTTATTCCAGGCTTTCCTAAATAAAATACTACCATAATAATGATAGTAAGTCAATGTGGCGGGCCCGACCGGATTCGAACCGGCGATCTTCTCCGTGACAGGGAGACGTGATAGGCCAGCTTCACTACGAGCCCAGGCGCTATGACCGACAAATGGTAGCAAATTTCCGGAGTTTATGCAAATGCCGGTATCTGTTAAAATGGAGCAGATATGCCGAAGTAGCACAGTTGGTAGAGCGGCGCTTTCGTAAAG
>CAZHPF010000028.1:0-10624 GCA_964534095.1 uncultured Candidatus Saccharibacteria bacterium | reverse complement strand
AACCGTGATGGGATTTATTGAAAACAAGGACAAAAATCAACTGCTACATCCCGTACAACCCGATTAAGTGTAAGACTCTCATTAGCTGACGTGACATATGTTGGGTTGAGTCGTAAGCTAAGGGCAGATGAAAAAATTATTCAAGAAGAAAGGTGTTCGGATGGCTTTAATTGTTATCGGAGTGCTTGCCTTGGTAGAAGTTTGCGCACTACTGTGGCTCTATCTGAGCGTTGGCCAATACAAAAAATTCTGGATGCAAAAAGCCCAGGAAACAGGCGATATTACCTACATGGCGTTAGGTGATTCAGCAGCACAAGGTATCGGCGCCAGCAGTCCTGGGCGCGGTTATGTAGGGTTAATCGCTAAACGGTTAGAGGCCAAAACCGGCAAAAAGGTGAGGGTAATAAACTTGAGCGTAACAGGGGCTAAACTATCCGATTACTTACGAGAGCAGGCTCCTCAGATCACAAACTACACACCCGACTTTGTAACAATCGAAATCGGTGCTAACGATGCCAAGACGTACGACGAAGCGCTGTTTCGTGACGAGTTCAGACAAGTCTTAGCCACGCTTCCGGCCGGTACGTACGTTGCCAATTTGCCGCTATTCAATAGCCGGCCATCTAGCACTAAAGCCGCCAAAGCCGCAAGTGCAGTTGCCCAAGAAGAGGTTAATAAAAACGGCCGCATGGTATTTGTTGATTTACAAAAACAAACGACGGAGCATCAAAGCATCTTTGGTTTTGCGCCTGACTTGTTTCACCCAAACAACCGTAGTTACAAAAACTGGGCCGATGCGTTCTGGCTGCAAATGAACAAGTAAAAGCTGAGTTAAATCAGAGTTAACTCTGATTTAAAGCTGAGATTCAGCAACATGCTATACTGGCACCATGAGCAAAAAGAGCCAATCGTGGTTTATCAAAGTAAGGGGTAGCTACCTGCCAAACACCTGGCAAGGCTGGCTGACGTATGTGCCGTTTGTGGCCTACCTAGTGTTCGTCATAGTAGACCTGGCACGCAACGATGCCACGGCCAAGCAAGCCGTCTATACAGCATTCCCACAATTCATCTGCACCGGCGTAGTCATGACATGGATCGCCTCTAAAACCAGTAAATAGGTATGAAAATAACGAGTAATGCGCAAATTTAAAGGAGACCAGTAATGACATATAAAAAAGCGGTTCTTATTGAGATAGCCGAAAGTGATTTGGACGAAAAGTATTGGGGAGAGTTAGACAAATTGGTTGATTCGCGAGTTCATCTCGATAGAAACGACCCAGAGCTTTTTCGGCAGCTTGCAGACTGTGATTGTTTACTGCTTGGGTTTCAGATTGATGTTCAACAAGATGTAATAGATGCTGCTCCTGGTCTGAAATATATCGGAGCTCTAGCTACTGCATATGGAACAATTAATATTGCTTATGCGGCCTCGAAAGGGATTCCCGTATGCAATCTTGCCGGTTATAGCACCGAAGCAGTAGCTGAGTTTACGCTTGCGGCAATCTTATTTCAGATTCGTAGTATAGAAGAAGGTTTGCACCGCGCACGTCAAGGTAACTACGACTTTGCTGGCATAAAAGCCAAAGAGTTAAAAAATAGTAACTTTGGGGTTATTGGACTCGGCAATATCGGTAAGCGAGTTGCAGAACTTGCCGCAGGCTTTGGAGCAAAAGTAAGCTATTGGTCTCGTGAGGAAAAAGACGTACCTTTTCAGTATAGAGAGCTAGACGAATTACTGTCTGTCTCTGACTATATTTCAGTAAATGTGGCCGAAACTCCAGAGACCGTAGGACTTTTAAACGCTACTAACCTATCTAAAATCCACGGGGGGGGGGGGCTAGCATAGTGATTAGTACGGTGCCACCCGCCGTTATTGATACTGATGCGCTTGCCGATCGGCTTTCAAAGGGCGACATTACATTTATATCGGATCATCCTGACGAAATGACTAAAGAAGAAGTACAAAAACTAGGCACCTTCAAAAACTGTGTATTTTATCCACCCATAGCCTTTGTGACTGACGAAGCAAGAATTGTTAAGCAAGAGCTATTTATATCTAATATTAAGGCAGCGCTTGCAGGCAGCCCCTCCAATAAAGTGAACTAAGCAAGCGCGTGTGGATAGGCAGATCTTTCAGAAACTTGTAAAGCAAAAAGGCAAGGAGTTGTATCGGGATATGGCGTGGCGGCGGGATACGCGGCCGTATTATGTGTTGGTGTCAGAAGTTATGTTGCAGCAAACCCAGGTGTCGCGCGTAGAAGTTAAGTTCGCTGCGTTTATAGACCGTTTCCCGACCGTCGAACAGCTTGCTGCTGCTTCACTCGGAGAAGTACTACAGGTCTGGAGCGGGCTAGGGTACAATCGTCGGGCTAAATTTTTGTGGCAGGCAGCCCGTATGATCGTAGCTGATTTTGGAGGAACGTTTCCGACGACCAAAGAAGTCCTTTTGGGACTGCCGGGCGTCGGCCAGAATACGGCGGGTGCGATGTTGGTATATGCGTATAATCAGCCGGTAGTGTTCGTCGAAACGAATATCCGGACAGTGTTTTTACATCACTTTTTTCTAAATCGCAACGATGTCGCAGACAAAGAAATACGCGACAAAGTCGCACTAACACTTGATATGACCCAACCGCGTGAGTGGTACTGGGCACTGATGGATTACGGGGCGTGGTTAAAAACCCAAAAGCTCGGTAGGGTACAAAGCAGCAAACATTATAAAAAACAATCCGTTCTTGCCGGTAGCCAGCGCGAAATGCGCGGCCGCATCCTGCGCGCCCTAGCCCAAGGCGGGCTGGCCGAAGTAAAGCTACGGAAAATCGTCAAAGCAGACCGGCGCTTTGAAACGGCGCTTGACTCACTTTCATCAGACGGTTTAATTGAACGTAGGCAAAACAAAATACAGCTGCCGAGCTGAGTAATTGTATTAATTACATAGTAGTTTGATCGCTATTTACTATGGCTTGGCCTACAATGAAAGACCCAATGAGACAAGCACAAGCACTACATATTATGATGAGCGGCGCCAATGTATTTTTGACTGGTTCACCAGGCGCCGGTAAAACCTATGTACTGAACCAATTCGTTGGATATGCTTCGCAGCAGCACAAAACAGTCGCTATCACTGCCAGTACCGGCATCGCCGCGACGCACATTGGCGGCACAACCATACATAGCTGGTCGGGCTTAGGCATTCGGGATGCGCTGGAGCAGCGCGACTTACACCAATTGGCTGGCAACGCTAAACTGGTAAAACGGTATAACGCCACCGATATTTTAGTGATAGACGAAGTATCGATGTTGCACGGCGCACGACTGAATATGATTAACCAAGTGTGTAAGCTATTGCGTAAATCCGAAGCTCCGTTTGGCGGCCTGCAAGTTATATTGGTCGGTGATTTATTTCAGCTGCCACCCGTTAGCCGTGGGAGTTTGGATATAGATTTTGTACATTTGTCTGAAGCGTGGCAAGAGCTCAATGTGCAAGTGTGCTATATCAGTGAGCAGCATCGTCAGACGGGCGATGGATTGTTAACACTTCTGGAGACTATGCGTTCTGGGGAGCTCGAAGAGTTGCACCAAGAAATTATCAATAAACGACTCGGTACAAAACCCGCCGACGACAAAAAGATTACCCGCTTATATGCTCACAATGTAGACATCGACCAGGTGAACCAGAAACATTTGCACGCCCTGAATGCAGATACCTATGAATATGTTATGGACACGACCGGCTCTACTGCCAAGGTAGAGCAACTTACGCGCGGCGTATTGGCACCTGAAGTCCTAGAGCTCAAAGTTGGCGCAGAGGTTATGTTTGTGGCTAACAATCCGGCCGGCAAATTTGCAAACGGCACCCGGGGCACGGTGACCGGCTTTAAAGATGATGAGCCAGTGGTAACACTACAGACCGGCAAAACTATTACGGTAGAACCTCATAGCTGGAAATTAGAAGAAGATGGTCGCACGCGCGCAGAAGTCTCACAACTCCCGCTTCGTTTGGCGTGGGCGATTACGATACACAAAAGCCAAGGTATGAGTTTGGACGCGGCTATCGTAGACCTGAGCCGTTCGTTTACGCCTGGTATGGGCTACGTGGCATTGTCGCGCGTACGGTCTCTGGACGGACTGTATTTGTCGGGCATTAACGCCATGGCGCTGAAGCTACATCCGCAAATTTACTCATTCGACCAAGAGCTAAGATATGCTTCGCGTCATTTAGCAGAGCAAGCGCCTGATTTTATACCACCCTCTGAGGCCGAAGTTGCGGCAGACAGCGCAGTAGATACAGAACTGCTCGGCGCCTTAAAACAATGGCGACTTAGCCGCGCTCAGACCGATAGTGTACCAGCCTACATTGTGGCGCATGATAGTGTGCTCCAGGAAATTGCCATCAAGCGGCCAGCCAGTTCAGCGGCGCTACTCGGTATAAAAGGGTTTGGTTCGAACAAGGCCGAAAAATACGCAGCAGATATCATTCCGATCATTGTCCGGCACTCGGCTTAAGCGTATAATCGACTAAGCATAAGAGGAGTTTTTGTGTCTGATCAAGACCGTACGGCGATAGATGAGATGTTGAATGAAGCCAGGAAAGATCTGGGTGGTGAAGAAGTTGCTGGGCAGCAAGAGCAGGAAGCAAAGCGTAGCAAACTAAGCAAACTGTTTCGAGGGTGTCGTACGCATAAAAGGCTAGCCGGATCGTTTGGTATTTTGTTACTGCTTGGTATCCTGGCAGTGATTCCTTTTACGCGCTATAAACTGGCTGGACTATTCGTTAGTCGCGATATAACTGTGTATGTGGTTGATAGCCAAACCAACCAAGCCGTGAGTGGCGCCGAGGTGGTATTACAGGGCAAAACAGTCAAGACAGATGGTTCAGGCAGAGCCATATTTTATGCATTGAAGCCTGGACGGTCAGAAACTAGAGTAATCAAAAAATATTATCAGGACAGTTCGGCCGTAACTACTATAGGCCTGCGACCCATGACGTACGACCAAACCGTTCGAGCCACCGCTACAGGTCGGCAAGTACCCGTGAGGATTACTAACAAAATAACCGGCAAAGGTCTGGGCGGCGTTACTGTCCAAGCTGGGGACGCCGAAGCTGAAACTAATCACGACGGTGAGGCAACTATCGTAGTGGATGCCTCGGCGACGACCCTCAAGGCTCAGCTAACTGCCGAACAATACAACCAAACGCAGGTCAATATAACGGTTAGCCAAGAAGTAACGGCCAATAGCTTTACAATGACCCCTATCGGCAAGCTCTATTTTCTCTCCAAAAAAAGCGGCAACATTGATGTGGTCAAAACAGATCTCGACGGTGCTCACCGCAGTGTCGTGCTGGCCGGAACAGGCAATGAGGAAAACAGTAACACAGTGCTGCTTGCCTCTGCTGACTGGAAATTCTTAGCACTATTGGCGCGTCGCGAGGGCAGCCGTGCCGTGCTATATCTTATCGATACGTCGTCCGATAAACTCACGCAAATCGACAGCGAAAATGCCAATATGACGCTAACGGGGTGGTCCGGGCATACGTTGGTGTATACCTCGCAAAGTGAGATACTGAATGATTGGCAATCTGGTCAAACCAAACTCAAACGGTTCAACGCAGATACTGGTACGCATGATGATGTGGATCAAACGGCGGCTACCGGCAGCAGCTTTGATAATTATATGACAGAGAATTTTAGCGACATCTACTTTGTTGGCGAAGAAATTGTATATGCTAAAAACTGGGTAGGTATCCATGAAGACATAGATAAAAAACGATCTGGTATCTATGCGGTGAGCGTCAATCAATCAGAGAAAAAGCGTCTCAAAGATTTTAGTAGTTCCTACTTGACGCTTATCAAAGCTCGTCCGCTGGAGCTGTATATTCAGCAAACAAATACCATCAACGGTGAAAGCAACTTTTTCTCCTACGGTTCTGGCGTCCTGACCGACAACTCCCACATAACACCAGCCAAGTTTACCCAGTACCACTCGCTATACGTTACTTCTCCAACTGGACAAAAAACCCTATGGGCTGAACAGCACGGCAGCAAACAGACTTTGTCTGTAGGTGATAAAAACGGCAGCAACGGCAGCGAAATACTAAATGCCGACCAGTATCTCCCCTACGGCTGGTATAGCGATGAATATATATTAGTAAGCAGAAGCGGCAGCGAGTTGTATATAGGAGCGGCCGGTGCGTTGCAGGGCAAGGGCACCGTCCTTCAAAAAGTAACCGACTATCACAGGCCTGTTCTCGGCATAAGCGGCTATGGGGGCTACTAGCTCGTTATGTATCTGTTTGCTACAATAGCGTAAGAAGTATATCAATGGTATGAAACATACGAAACCCGATCCACCTGTACCAGACAAAAAAGAGCCGCTTACGTCAGCTCCTGAGCTTAAGCCAGACAAAAAACCCACCCGATTAGACGATGATGCACCAGTCGAGCAACCAAAGTCAGACACCGCGGTTCTACTTAAGGATTGGACGCCCGAAGGAGACGATGCCATGCCGACAAACAATAGTTTATCTGACGTTTCCAGCGAACCTGATGAGCTCGCTAACCCAGAAACCGACAAAGCGGTTGAGGAAATTGCAGCTGCCGAAAGCGACGAAGTTCTCGAAATAGAAGACGCCGTCAAAGAAGCACAAGATAACCCGGAAGAAAAACAGTCGTTTCGTAAACGATTAATCGGGTTTTTGAAAAAACCAATTGTTCATTGGATGATTATCATTATCTTTATCGGAGGCCTGCTGTCGGCAATTATCGTTCCGGACGTACGCTATATTGTGTTAAATACGGTGGGAGTACGTTCGTCAAGTTCGCTGACAGTGCTTGATGCCAGTACTCGTCAACCGCTCAAAAACGTTACAGTACAACTTGGGACTGACCAAGCGTCAACCGATGCCCAAGGTATTGTCCGTTTGCAGAAAGTTAAGTTGGGCAAGCAAAGCCTGGTGGTTGAAAAACGCGGATTTGCCCCCATCGCTAAAACTATAACCATTGGGTGGGGCAGCAACCCGCTGGGCGACATGGAGTTAACCCCCACAGGAACACCGTATCGATTTGTAATCACTGATTACCTGTCTGGTAAGCCGCTCGCAAAAGCTGAACTTACCAGTGGGGAAGCCAACACGCTATCGGATGCTAAGGGTCATGCCCGACTCACGATCGGCGAGCCAAGTGAGGATGATATGAAAATAACCGTTACGCTGCCAGGATTCCGGACTGATACACTGACCATTACAGCAGACACTAAAGACGAAGTCGCAGTACGGCTGGTACCGGCTCGTAAACATCTATTCATGAGTAAACGCTCCGGCAAGCTTGATCTGTACAGTATTTATGCCGATGGGAAACAGGAGAAGCTTGTTCTGGCTGGCAGTGGCAGCGAACGGCAGTCCGACATTGTGCTTGTACCGCATCCGACCGATGGCGTCGCGGCCTATGTATCAACCCGAGGCAATCAGGCAAATGACGAAGGTCTCTTGTTGAGTAACCTTATCTTGGTGGATAGCGATAGCGGAGAGACAGTCAATATTATAGCCAGCGAACAGATTACCATTCTTGGATGGTCAGGGAGTAGATTAATATATCTTCAGCGTGCTCTGGATGCCAACGATCAAAGCTCTCAGCGCTACACATTAGCGAGCTATGATTATAAAACGGCCGAGAACAAACAGCTTGCCCACGCCAACTACTTCAACAGTGCGGTGTTGTTTGGCGGGCAGGTCTATTATGCGCCGAACAGTGGGGTAGGCAAAGAGAGCGCTGCCGCGAAATTCTATCGAGTTAACGTTGACGGCACGAACAACCAAGCCATGCTCGATCAAGAAGTCTGGCAAATAATTCGCGTTGGCTATGAAGAGCTGGCGTTATCTGTCCAGCAACAGTGGTTTACCTATCTCAAAGGAGCTCAAGCGCCCGCCAAGCGCAGCGCTGCCCCCGCCAACCCACAAGCCCGAACTTATATCGACGACCCCAACGGTAAACAGAGCGCTTGGGTCGACATACGGGATGGCAAGGGCGTACTCCTCGTCTATAACCTTGGCACTAAGACCGATAAGGTTTTGGCTGAAGCGTCCGGGCTCACCTATCCTGTCCGTTGGCTTAATGCGACAACGCTAGTGTATAGGGTCAACTCGGCCACCGAAACGGCCGATTACGCGGTAAGTACAGAAGGCGGTATTCCCATAAAACTCACTGATGTAACATCATCGCAAGGCTTAGGAACGCTGCCTGGACTTGATTAGCACTAGGCTACTTGTCTGAGGCCTGATCGTCTGCCAGTAAGATATTATTCTTTTGGAATGCTTTTAATAGCCGACGGTAGAGTTCGCTGCGAATATTTCGCCGATCGGCTGGTACCGTTTTGGCCAAAATTTTAACCTTTAACCCTTTTTCGTCAAACCCAATAATTCGTTCTAGGTGCGGTGGGTCAATGATTTTATTCTTGAACGCTGCGTCGGCAGCTAATTGCTGTCCTACGTGGTTTATCACGTGCTCAAGCCGTTCAACGTCAGTGTTGAGGGCGACAACGATGTCTTCATTGATACGGTTAAAGCCGAGCGTTTTGTTAGTAGTAAAGCCAATATTGCCGTTCGGCACATGATGAACATCGCCGTCAAGATCACGCAAAATAGTAGTCCTTAGCGTAATGTCTTCGACAATCCCTTCGACTTGTCCGGCCCATACGCTAGACTTGAGCTCTACTTCATCACCGATCCGATACTGATTTTCACTAATGATAAACACACCGCTGACCACATCCCGAACTAAACTTTGAGCACCGAAACCTAATGCTACCGTTACGAGACCGGCGCTGGCAAACAAGGCCGTCCCATAGCTTGGGTTAATCTCCCCCACGATCATGAACCCGGTAACTGCATAGACGCTTGTGCGTACAAAAGCACCGCTCATGCTGTTGAGGGTTTTGATGCGTTTCTCACGATCAGATTTGGTGCTATAGAGATCCGGCCGCAGTGTGTGTTTAAAGAGGCTACGAAACAGACGCACTCCAAAACGCCGCACAAGCCACGCCGCTATTAAGATGACAGCTAGGTTTAGCCCATGGATGGAAAACCATTGCACTAGATCACCGCCAAGCATTTCTGCCTTGTGCCCGACTCGATTTAAGAATTCTATAACCATCACTGGTATTATAGGTATAGAAAAGGAGAAAGCAAAGCTTATGGCTATTAACTGTAATTTAGGAGACAGACAACTTACTCAGTTATTAATGCATGGTGGAGTAGGTGTCTTGCCAACAGATACTGTTTACGGATTGGTTTGCAGGGCAAGTGATCCATCTGCCGTAGCTAAACTCTATGAGGTCAAACAGCGAGCCGGTAAACCAGGTACGATTATTGCCAGTAGTGCTGTTCAGCTAGAAGCTCTCGGTGTCGGGGCAGACGAATTAAAACGAGCTCGCCCTTATTGGCCTGGCTCAACTAGTATTGAGCTCCACGACAACCTTGAATACTTAAATCAAGGAACAGGCCATGATGCTTATCGGGTTATTGGCGGCTCCTCTGCGTTAATCAGTATCCTAAATATCACTGGCCCATTGCTAACCACTAGTGCTAATATGCCGGGTGAACCGACTGCTAATACTATTGCCGAAGCCCGTCGATACTTTGACGACACAATTGATTTTTATGTAGATGGTGGCGATATGTCGGGTAATCTGCCTTCAACGCTTATAGCCTTTGTTGATGGTAAGCCAAAAGTTTTACGCGAAGGAGCTGCTACAATAGATTCCAAAGGAGAGACTGCATGACACTCGATGAATACCAACAGTTAGCACTCAAGACAGCCCTTACCCATCCGGAAAGTCTGATGGACAAAACTATCTGGGTAATGGGGATTGCTGGTGAAGCTGGTGAGGTCGTCGAAAAATGGAAGAAAATCGTGGCCTACAATGAGGGTAAAATCACAGATGAAGACAAGCTTCACCTCAAAAAAGAAATGGGTGATGTCGTATGGTACGTGGCTGTACTGGCCAACAGTTTGGGCATGACATTTGAAGAAGTCATGCAGCACAACGTGGACAAACTCCGCGACCGCATGGAACGCGGTGTGACCAAAGGCGAAGGAGACATCAGGTGAGCAAATTTGATACAGCCAGGCCGTACATAGCTGTGTATGTTATTCTTCACAGAGATGACGGCAAAGTAGTATTCGTCAAGCGCAGCAACACCGGCTGGATGGATGGTCGCTACGGGCTACCTGCAGGAAAGGTTGAAAAGTTCGAGACATTTTTGCAGGCTGCAGTTCGGGAAGCCAAAGAAGAAGTCGGTGTAGACATTGACCCTACTGATCTCAAGCATGTCTTAACCGTGCACCGAGATTCACCCGATGACGAGGTTGACAGTGATATGACCTGGGTAGATGTATTTTTTGAAGCAGCAAAATGGCAGGGCGAGCCACATAACGCCGAACCGCACATGCACTCAGAAATCGCGTGGCTTGATCCTCGGAATCTGCCCGAAGAAGTTATCCCGGTCAATGCAGAGTCGTTTGACTTCATCAATCAAGGTAAAACCTACGGCGAAGTTGAATGGGGGCAGCGTACATGACGCCACAGGAGCTTCTCCCAAATTATCTCAACAGCGTAAAGGTTATGC
>CAZHPF010000027.1:0-10927 GCA_964534095.1 uncultured Candidatus Saccharibacteria bacterium | reverse complement strand
AGATGCTTTTGAAGAAGACGAATGGAAAGAGCTGAGGGCCGGTATGCTACGGCTGTTTATAACCCAAGCTCGTTCTCGCTGTGTCATGACAGGGATTGAGCAGTTTGGCGAACATGCCGGACAGAAAGGCGACGTATCCGTGCTGAAGGATTTCCTGGAGTCGCGGCAAGGCTTTGACTTAGCAGATCCGGCGCATCCTAAAGGTAAATTCTTCGGACAAAACCTGTTACACCACCCTAACTCGGTTGGGCTACCGCTGCGGATAGGCCAATCTTTAACTGTGGTGGAGCGAGGCAAGCCAAACATTCAGCTAGCTGCTTAAGCCTCCATCTAAAGTTTGCGTGTGCCTCTCCATGAGTTAGAATAAACAGATGAACCATACGAAGCCAGTTCGTAAAGCCGTCATTGCTGCCGCTGGGTTTGGCACGCGATTCTTGCCGCAGACCAAAGCGATGCCCAAGGAAATGCTTCCCTTGATTGACAAACCCGTTATTCAGTATATTGTCGAGGAGCTTGTTGAAGCGGGCGTACAAGACATCATTATTGTGACGGGATACCACAAGCGTGTCATTGAAGACCATTTCGACTATATGAGTAGCGACTTGCGGCTTTCGCTTAAAAAATCAGGTAAAACCAAGCTTCTAGAGCAGACGAGCCGTATCTCCGATTTGGCCAATTTTATTTATATCCGACAGAAAGGTCCTCTCGGCAATGCGACGCCCCTCATGAACGCTGCTCATTTGATAGGAGACGAGCCGTTTATTTATACGTTCGCCGATGATGTGTTCGTAGCGCAACCCTCTCGCTTTGCACAGATGGTGGGTGTATACCAGCGCTACGGGGGGAATGTCTTGTGCGGCAAAAAAGTAAAACGACCGGAAGAGTATAACCAGTACGGAATCGTGGCAGGTAACGAAGTAGAGCCGGGTTTAGTGAAAATATCCACCATCATTGAAAAGCCTGGGGCAGATCAAGCTCCTTCTGATTTGGCCAGCGTCGGGGGCTATTTATTTGAGCCGGGCATATTTGGATATTTGGATAAATACGTTGCACGACACAATCCTAGTGACGGTGAATTTATGCTGCAGCCGGTCATACAGGCGATGATAGATAGCCAAACACCATTCTATGCTTACGAAATCAAGAATGGAACATACCATGATGCTGGCGACAAGTTGGAATATTTAAAGACAATCGTTGATTTTGGGCTTGCGAATGATGAGTTTGGCACGGAGTTTCGAAACTATCTACAGAAAGTGTTACAATAGTGCTTATGAACACTGCTGAACAAATACTTGTTGTTGTGCTTGCCGGTTTTTTAGCGCTTTTCTTATTGTTAAGCATCGTTACGCTTGTTTTTACTATCAAATTGCTGAAACAACTGCGGCATATAACCGAAAAAGCTGAATCGATTGCTGACACGGCAGAAGCTGTCAGTACGTTTGTAGGCAAAGCGGCTGGCCCAATGGCTATTGCGAAGCTCGTAAAAGGAATTGTGGAAACAGTTCGAGGACAAACCAGTAAAAGGAAGGATAAAGACAATGGCAAATAACGGCAAAAAATGGGCGCTAGGGACATTATTCGCTGCAGTCGGCGGGTATGTAGCCGGTATCTTAACCGCTCCTAAAAGCGGCAAAGAAACACGCCAGGATATTAAAGATGAAGCCGGTAAACTAAAAGTTGAGGCTGAAAAAAAGCTAAAAGAGCTCCACACCGAACTGGATAAAGTTATTGACGAAGGGCATCAGAAGGCTGACGAACTGAAATCGGTCGCAAAGTCGGCCTTGAGCGCTGCCGAGTCAGCCAAAGTAAAGGTTAAAGAACTACTTAGCAGGCTTCACTCAGGTGAAGCAGATTCGACGGAACTCGATAGCGCAATTCAAGAAGCCTCCAAAGCATTAGAAAATCTCAAAAAACATGTCAGCGAAGTCGCCAAAACCCCAAAAAAATAAGTCAGCCCAAGAGTACGAAGAGCTTGGACGGATTGTTGCAAGCGTTTACGAGTCTGGTTATTTGGATCGTGCCAAAAGCTATCGAATGAGTTTTGTAAAAGGTTTGTTTCAGGGCTTAGGTGGCGCTATCGGCGCTACCATACTGGTGGCATTGCTGATTTGGATCCTCTCTTTGTTTAGCCAAGTTCCGCTTGTTGGTAGGTTGACAAATGATTTACGTGATACGGTCAATACCCAACAGCATAGTCGTTAGCATATTGCCTGCAACCCCCGCGTGACGTACGCCAGGAATATTGCTAAAATAAGTAGTAATGGCCGGGAAACACACATTAGATGCAAGCGATTATGTTCATTTGCATAATCATACGCAGTACAGCCTGCTTGATGGCCTAACAAGAGTCGGTCCGCTTATTAATTTTGTCAAAGAACAGTCAATGGCGGCTGTGGCCATTACTGATCACGGTACTCTGTCGGGTGCAATTGATTTTTATAAAGAAGCCATCAATAATGAAATTAAACCGATTATTGGCATCGAAACATATGTAGCGGCGCGCAAACACACCGACAAAGACCCAGCCCATGATAAAAACCGCTATCACTTGATTATCCTGGCAATGAATAACACCGGTTATCGTAACCTCATGATGCTCAGTACAATCGCTAATCTGGAAGGGTTTTACTATTTCCCTCGTATTGACCATGAGCTGCTAGAGCAATACGGCGAGGGTCTCATAATATTGAGTGCTTGTATGGGCGGTGAAATTGGGGATGCACTTAAGCAGGAGCAGTACGAACAAGCAAAAAAAATCGCCAGTTGGTACAAAAAAGTGTTTGGCGACCGTTATTACCTGGAAATCCAAGACCATGGCCACCCGGATAATCCAATGCATAGTGCTGAGCAGGAGACCGTTAACAACCAGGTGCTTAAGCTTGGCAAAGAACTTAATATCCCCGTTGTCGTAACGTGCGATGCACATTATCTACGGCACGAAGACCAGGATGCTCATGAAATCTTGCTTTGTGTAGGTACTGGCTCTTTTTTGTCTGACGAAAAACGCATGAGCCTAAAAGATTTCCCTCTGCATGTTGCCGAACCTGCTGAAGTTATCAAGCGATGGGGAGATGCCTGTCCCGAGGTGATTACTAACACACGTGCGATTGCTGACCGCTGCGATGTGTCAATTGACCTGGGGAAAATCCTCATCCCTAAGTTTCCTACGCCCGCAGGTGAAGACGAAAAGTCTTATCTGCACAAGCTCGTCTATCACGGCCTTGCCTGGCGTTATGGTGGAGTGAGCGAAGCGAAGGCACAAAAACTTAGCATTCCTGCTGTCAAAAAACTGCTCAAAAAAAATATAAATGATCGGGCAGCCTATGAACTGTCGGTAATTGAGAGTATGGGGTTCAATGGCTACTTCCTTATCATCCAAGATTTTATTAACTGGGGAAAAGATCAAGGAATTGTGTTTGGTCCTGGTCGCGGTAGCGCGGCAGGTTCGATTATTGCCTATGCACTCAAAATAACCGAACTTGACCCTCTCTCATACGATCTATTGTTTGAACGATTCTTAAACCCCGACCGTATCAGTATGCCTGACGTGGATATCGACATTCAAGACAGCCGTCGCGATGAAGTTATCCAATATTGCGTGCAAAAGTATGGCAAGGACAGAGTGGCTAATATCGTGACGTTTGGCCGTATGTTTGCCCGTAACGCTGTACGTGATGTATCTCGCGTACTACAAGTCCCGTATGCCGAAGCTGACCGGCTGGCCAAAATGATTCCGCCGCCAGTGCAAGGCCGACACATCCCACTCGAAAAATCGATAGTTGAAAACCCTGACCTTGCGCGCGAATACGAATCAAACGCAACCGCCAAAATGGTGCTTGATCAAGCAGTTCGGCTAGAAGGTACAATCCGCAGTCACGGTGTTCATGCCGCCGGCGTGGTCATTGCGCCTGATGAGATTGTGAAGTTCGCACCACTGGAAATGGCTCAAAAAGGTGTTATCTCGACTCAGTACAGCATGGGTCCCATTGAGGAGTTGGGGCTGTTGAAAATGGATTTTTTGGGGCTTAGCAACCTGACAATTATCAAGAATGCTTTGCGTATCATTAAGCGTGTTTATGATAAAGATATTGACATTAATACCATTCCGTTAGACGACCAGGAAACGTTCAAACTGTTACAGCGGGGTGACACTACTGGTATTTTCCAGTTTGAGTCGTCAGGGATGAAGCGATACTTGCGCGAACTGAAGCCAACCGAGTTTGACGATGTAATTGCCATGGGTGCATTGTACCGGCCAGGACCGCTGTCAGCCGGTCTGACAGACAGCTTCATTAAACGAAAAAACAAGCAAGAAGAAGTTATCTACCCTCATCGGCTCATGGAGCCAGCACTTAAAAATACCTTTGGGGTACTGGTGTATCAGGAGCAAGTAATGCAGATTTCCCGCGATGTTTGCGGCTTTAGCGGCGGCGAGGCAGATACACTTCGCAAGGCTATCGGTAAAAAGAAGCTTGATGTCATGGAAAAAATGCGCATCGACTTTATCCGCGGAGCAGTAAAAAATGGCGTAGATGAAACCGTTATTGAAAAGTTTTGGCAAGACTTGCTGGGTTTTGCCGACTACTGTTTTAACAAATCACACTCCGCTTGTTACGGGCTTATTTCATATCAAACCGCATACTTAAAAGCGCATTTTCCGGCCGCGTTTATGGCCGCGCTTATGACAAGCGACTTTAATGACACGGATCGCCTGGCTATCGAAATTACCGAATGTAAACACATGGGGATAGAAGTGTTGCCTCCAGATGTCAACGAGTCGTTCATAGAGTTTGCCGTTGTGCCAGGCAAAAAAACAAAAATACGGTTTGGGATGTCGGCAATAAAAAATGTCGGCACCGGCGCTGTAGAAAATATTCTGGAGGCACGGGACAAAGAAGGATCGTTCGAGAGCCTGGAAGCGTTCCTGGGGCGTGTCAATACCTCTGTAGTAAATCGAAAGGCAATCGATAGTCTTGTAAAAGCCGGCGCGTTTGACAGGTTTGGTGACCGTTCAACCCTGCTTCATAGTATCGAGACCATCATCGCATACGGCCAGCGCGTCCATAAACAAAAGCAGCTTGGCCAGACTGACCTTTTTAGTGGATTCGGACTGGAAGCTTCCGACAAGCCTTCTTCTGCAGGCCCGCAACTTGCGCTGGTTGCTCCCTCTGTACCCTATACGCCGAGAGAACTCTTAGGGTGGGAGAGAGAACTGCTCGGGTTATATCTGTCGCAGCAGCCGTTAGAAGCGTTTTCTACGATATTGGCTGAACAAACTGTACCGCTGAACACACTTCAAGTCGACCATAACGGAAAAGCTGTGACAGTGGGGGGCTCTATCGTAGAATTTCGGGAAATTACTACAAAAAATGGTCAAAAAATGGCATTTGTTAAGATTGCTGACTTGTTTGCGGAGGTGGAATTAATACTGTTCCCTAGCATTTACCAGCAAACTCTAGGAGTATGGGAACGCGACAGAATCGTAATTGTCAAAGGCAAAGTCGACACTAGTGACCGCGATGGGAATGTCACAACAGAGATAAAGCTTTTGGTTGATGACGCCAGAGAAATTACCCATGAGCAAGCTGCGGCGTACCAAGCAACCGGCAAAAAACCCCGGCCGCTAAAGAGTAGTAAGGTAAAAGTTACACTAAAGAAACCTTCAGCCCCCGCTCCTATGCAGCGAGTGTTTGTGCGTCTTACGACTTCAGCCGACCAAGATAAGCTCCGTAGCATAAAGCATATTATTGACACTCATCCGGGCGACACCGAGGTTGTTTTAGTAGTAGGTTCAGATCAGGCGAAACAGATCATTCGCTTGCCAGGCGGTGTTGTAACTGACGGGGCAGTTGTTGCCCTGCAAGACACGGTGGGTAGTGCCAACGTCAAAATCGCCTAGCAAGTATTAACGGACAAACCCTACGGTTTGTGACAAGAAAGACCCAATAATAAGCAGCGCTACCAATGTAACATCGAAAACCGGATGATGAATGACAAACCGTTCACTGTCTACAAAGATTCGTTTGAGCGCTGCCATATGCTTTACGAGGAGTGCTATCATTACCGCACCCGTCAAGAGCCCTACTATAAACACGGCGGCTTGGCCTTGTATACCTGTTAGCGTTTCCAATCGTGTAATCCCAAAGTTTTGAGACATTTGGTTGCTTAATACGCCTTTTTCGGTGCCGCTGGCCAGATAGCCCGGCTTGGCGTATACAGCTACGACTACTGTCTCTGGCCCTGACCGATTAAAGTTATCACTGTCGGCTATCCCAAACCCGACCTCGCTGTAATCGCTGCTCAGTAAATTTTCCCGGTGGGAAGGACTATTGAGCCACCCTCTGATTACTTCATCGCTGCTGCTAAAGCCATAGGCTAAGTTTTCGCCCACTACTTGGTATGTGTATCCCGTGCGATCAATAAATGACCAAGGTTGTTTACCGTCCGGGGTAGTATGCGACCAATAATTGCGAGCTACCATGTCGTTAGCTTTAGATTGCGCGGCACGATTTAGTGCCGAGTTAGCCGCAAGTGTCGTTCGGCGTTGGGCATGACGAATATCGTTTGTAGCGGTCAAAAGACTATCATTACCGATACCTTCGCTGCTGCCAAGCACTTGCGTGGCACGCATATTACTCAAAAACAATACGCTGAACAGCCCAAAGGTTACAATCAGCAGCGGCAGATACGGCCAATAGTGCCGGTGGTCGCGCTTGCTTACGGGTTTTGGAGTACTGAGTGTTCTATGTTTTTGTTTATAGGGCATATGCTTAAAGTATAACAAATCAGACCTAAAGTCACGAGATTATTATATAAAAAATCGGCAATGATACAGCGCCATAGCCGCTGCCTGCACCACATTGTAAGATTCCTTTTGCCCGAACATCGGTATTTCTACGATCTGGTCGCACTGCTCTAGTACCGCAGCTTCGATCCCTTCAACTTCGCGGCCAATCACTAATGCCACTTTTTCTCCAGGTTCAAACTTGTTAAGCGGCGTAGAGCCTTCTGCCTGTTCCACCGCGCAAATAGAGTAGTGTTCCAGCCGTAACTGAGCAAAAACCTGTGTAATGTCCTGTATATAACACCATGGTTGAGTTTCTTCGGCGCCAATCGCAGTTTTATGGATTTGCCGACCAGTCTTTTGGGCTTCGTGAGGCAAGCGGCTATCATGCTCAACTGGCGGGTGAGGAGTATATCCACTTAGGTACACCGTTGCTACACCCATGCCCTCGGCTGTTCTCAGCAGCGAGCCAACGTTATGGACACTCCGCAAATTATGGGCAATAATAACGATCTGACGCATACGTGTAGTCTACGGCGTATAGTATGATTGTCAAAGCATGAGTTTCTCGCGTATAATACCGCTTATGGCTCTGGAACAACGACAGATCGACGAACAAAACACCAAGCGACGCGCCGAAATACTCAACCTGGAATATTTCGATACATCAGGAAGTAACAAGCGGCTCTATAAAGATATTTTGACCCTGCAAGAACTCTATAGCCTGCGAATAGTACCTGTTATTGCCGACCCACACAACATAACGTTTGGTGTCACCAACAATACTTCGCAGAAAACTATGACAGACTTGCGTAATCGCTTTCTAGATCAAAAAGCTGTTTTTGTACTTATTTCCGATACAGGGTATCGAGAGTACATGCAGCTCTACGATCCACCCAAGAAAGTTGAATACCATGACATTTCTATCGCGGATGCTAAAAACGTAGACCAGATAGAAAAAGTTTCGCACATGCTTAGCCAAGTCCGTGCCGATGACATGCTGGCGTATTTAGTAAGCCAAGCCCATGGCTTGGAATCTTCTGACATCCATATTGAAACCCAACGTGATGATATTCGCATTCGTTTTCGTATAGATGGCGTCTTGCACGAAGTAGCCAGGCTTTCCCCAGATAAATACCGTGTACTACTCTCTGCTATTGCCAGCGCCGCAAACATCTCCACTGCGGCGAACGAGGCTCAACAGGGTCATATCTCACAGCGTATTACTATGGCTGACAATACGCAGGTAGATGTTAATGTTCGGCTTGAAAGTGTGCCGACCGTCAACGGCATGGATATGGTTATGCGTATTTTTAATATGGACAAAACAATGTTCACGTTGGATAGGCTCGGCCTTTCTGTGCCGCAACGAAAGGTAGTTGATGCAATCATTTCCAAACCAAGCGGGCTTGTGATGGTAGTTGGTCCGACCGGTTCAGGTAAAACCACAACGCTTTACTCTATGCTGAACAGTCTCAACAACGAAGAGCGCAAAATTATCACGATCGAAGACCCGGTCGAGTATCAGTTCCCCGGCATCGTGCAGATCCCGCTGACAGGTGAACAAGTTACCGAAGGCGGGTTTGCTGAACGGCTTAAAGCTATTCTGCGGCTTGATCCCGACATTGTCATGGTGGGTGAAATCAGGGACGGCAACACTGCGAAGACGGCGTTGCAAGCTGCGCTCACTGGTCATTTAGTGCTCTCTACGTTCCACGCCAGCTCTGCCGCCGCGGCTCTCACACGTCTAGCCGATATTATTGGGGAAAACCCTTTGTTTGTATCTGCTATCCGGCTGATTATGGCTCAACGATTAGTTCGCCGGTTAGACGACGCGACCAAACAGCCGTATGAACCAGACCAGAAAGTAAAAACATGGCTTGCACAAGTCGTGGCGGGTCTACCTCCTGGGACGAAAGCACCCTCTTTAGATGGGCTGAAACTTTATAAGCCTGGTAAATCAGAGGAAAACCCATTTGGCTTTAAGGGTCAGATCGCCCTGCGTGAACAGTTCACTATGACCGGAAAAGTAGGCGAACTCATGACGAACGGCCACAACCTCACAACTCAACAGATAGAGTCAGCAGCGGTTGCTAGTGGCATGAGAACTATGCTCCAAGACGGCGTGTTACGGGTACTCAGCGGAGAAACAACTCTAGATGAACTCTTCCGCGTAGTAGGCTAGACAAATATTGAATAGTAAAAAGATAAGGTCAGGTAATTACTTTAGCAATTTCTGGCACTAGTCTTTCGTTAAGGACACTGGGGATGATTTCTTCGGGTGATGGGTTTTCGACCAGTCCGGCGATTACTTCGGCTGCTGCTATTTTGTGCTTCTCAGTGATTTTTCGTACTTTGTTATCAAGTGCGCCTCTGAATATCCCCGGAAAGGCCAGGGCATTGTTAACCTGATTAGGAAAATCGCTCCGACCGGTCGCCATAATAGCCACGCCTGCTTGTTTGGCCTCGTCTGGCATAATTTCTGGGGTAGGATTAGCCATTGCAAAGATGATAGGATCTTTTGCCATCGTCCTGACCATGTCGGCCGTAAGTAGCCCTGCTTTTGATACGCCAATAAAAATATCTGCGCCATTGAGGGCATCAGCAAGGCTGCCATCAATATCACGGGGGTTTGTAAAATCTAGCAGCTTTCGTTTTTCATCGTTTAAGTCGTCTCGATCAATAGATACAATGCCTTTGCTATCGATTGCCAAAATTTCAGGCTGAGCATAGTGATGCAGAAGCTTCATAATAGCTGTACCAGCAGCACCAGCCCCAACACAAACAATACGGCAGTTGCGGAGTGTGCGACCCGTAACCTTCATAGCATTGACAAGCCCAGCGAGCACGACTACCGCAGTACCATGTTGGTCATCGTGAAATACGGGGATAGCTAGTTCACTTTTTAGGCGCTCCTCGATTTCAAAGCAAAGTGGAGCCGCGATGTCTTCCAGGTTAATCCCGCCGAAACTGGGAGCGATCGCTTTGACTGCCGCTACAATTTCGTCTGCTGTATGGACGTCCAGTACAATCGGCACCGCATCAATATCCGCGAAGTGCTTAAACAGCATTGATTTGCCTTCCATAACAGGCAGGGCACCATATGGGCCGATGTTGCCAAGTCCGAGCACGGCAGACCCGTCGCTAATAACCGCAACGGAGTTATTCAGCCACGTGTAGTCACGTGCTTTTTCAGGATGTTCTGCTACGTATGAAGACACGGCGGCTACACCGGGAGTGTAGTAGGTACTCAGTTTATCTTTACTGTCAAGCGTATCCTTGAGTCGAATGGCAATCTTACCTTTTAACTTTTTGTGTTGCTCTAGCGCTTCTTCTGCATAATCCATAGTTTCCAGCATAGCTGAGTTGCTTCTGTTTGACAATTAAACATAGCTGTAGTATTTTAGTGACATAATGTCAAATGGATTGGAAGTTTTTCCGGGAAATATCTTTCCCGAACGTATACCTGCGCGCGAGATTGCGCTACCAGAAGCTGCAGCACTTATGGAAACACGACCAGCTCTGAGTCTGATGGGTGATGTGCGTGTGAGCCAATATGGAGCAATCGGCTTTGCTTTGTTAGACGCTGCTCCGGAAAACCGTATAAGGACATGGAGTCGCGAGAGTGAGGAGTATGGGTTAGAAGGCCCAGAGGAAGTCAATCTTATAGAGGGAGAAGAGCCTGACTTTGCATCAGACTCACGATTTTATGGAACACGACACGGCTTCAAGGTTATCCGATATGCCATTGTACCTCCTGCATTACTCGAGACGCTGGATACAAATAAGTGGGTGGGGCCAGCTGTACTAACACAAGCTCTAGAGGATGGCGTTGTGCCAGCCGGCTACTTTGAACACGCCGTAGACCCAGCGAGAGCTATCCAAGTACACCGCCGCGCAGAAGACCCCGAAGGAGCATATCAAGGTAAACTTCTCTACTTAAAGTCAGTGCTTCGTTCACTTGAAGGTGAAGCTATTCGTGACGAAGATTTTGACCACGCCCAACCAAACACATATGATCCGCCAAAACTACCAGAGCACCACAGGACTTATGTTTCGTATCATCCATGGGTATATTTCGGCGAAGTACAACAGAGCTACACGGCGGGAGTAGATCGAATGCTTGCTAACATTGATGAA
>CAZHPF010000026.1:0-11252 GCA_964534095.1 uncultured Candidatus Saccharibacteria bacterium | reverse complement strand
GCATATCCTTGGTCATCGCGACGTAGACGTGCTTCGAGCTCGCCTGGTAGGAAACGGTCGGCAAGGACGTCTTCTAGGAAACTAGCAGTAGACCGTAAGCCAGTCTCTTCTTTGGCAAGTCGTTCTTTGGAGGCAGCCACACCCCGTATAATGTCAGCCTGTTCCGGCTCGACAATTCGGTCTTCTCGAAGTACTCTATCTAGAGCCGTAACACCTGTGGCTAAGCTATCAGCCGAGAGACGCCCTGACTCATCAGCGCTAAAAAGACCTCCACCAGCCGCTCCATAACCAACCTTTGTACCGTTTGGAGCTGTCGCATATCCTTGGTCATCGCGACGTAGACGTGCTTCGAGCTCGCCTGGTAGGAAACTGCCTGTTAATACGTCTTGAATAAAACTATTGTATGCCGGATCGGTTGTAGGTAAATCCGGTACAGCTACTTGGGGTGGAGCAATTGTATCTTGGCCTGGCATGATTTTTTTGTGGTATTAGTTTTTGCTTATCATCCACCACTATACTCTTATTTACCCCTAAAGCACAAGGGTTATTTTGGCAAATTATCGCGAGTAATTTTAGCTTGGCGAAATTGGGCGCGGACAAGGGTGACCAGCTCATTTACGGGTAATTCTGCAACACTCTCATGAAACACCGTTACGACAATGTCATACGGCTGGGTTATCTCATCGGCTATCAGACGGACTTGTTCATATATCCGGCGACGGATGCGGTTACGCGTAACGGCAGATTTGTGCACTTTTTTACTCACTACTACCGCCACCCGATAGGTGCTTCGTCGTTCGTTCACGATGTATTTAATTGAGGTGAGCGGGCCTCGAACTGTTTGTCCATTGCGGTAGACATAGTTAAGCGAATTATGCCCGTGAAACCGATGCGTTTTACTAATCATTTACTTCAAGTATAACCGAAGTTACACAGAAAATCGTCTAATGGCCGAAGAACCCGCGTCCTGTTTTATCCGGCACCATGCTTACCGCTACGCCAGCCTCTAGAAATGTATCGATGACTTCCTGATCCTTTACCGAACCACTTGAGGTCAGTATGGCGCCGATACCTGCGTCTACGAGCACTTGTGGCCCATCAGCAAATGGGAAGAAGCTGTCACTATACACCGCCGCTCCTCGCACGTCATGGCCTCTATCGACAGCCCTACTAAGAGCAAGTTTGGCGGCACCCACCCGATCCTGTTGACCCACCCCATTCCCAACCAATTTGTCATCTTTCACAAGGGTAATAGTGTTGCTATTACTCGTACTGCCAATCGCCCACGCCAATATCAGCTCACGGCGCTGACGTTCTGTCATCTCTCCGTGGTGTTGCATATATTCTGCATCGAGATCCTGAACAAACGTATAGTTCGGCTGCACGAGCATACCGCCGCGAACATACCGAGTACGTGGCGCTGTATCTAGTGAATCTTCGCCAAGGTTGGCAAGCGCGGGGTTAAGCAGAATTCGTACCTTTGCCCGCTTAGACAAAATTTCCTCTGCTTTCGGCGTGATACCTGCTGCCACGATTGCATCAAGCATACGGTTTGGCTGCCCGTCAGCGATATTATGTCGCATAAGTACCGTGGCTACTTCTTCATCTATCTCGCCAGTTAGCATGACTACACCGCCGAAGATAGCCAGCTCATCACCCTCGAGCATTTTAGCTGTTGCCACTGCAAGTGTGTCTCCAATTGCGGCTCCACAAGCATTGCCGTGCTTCACGCCTACGGCAATTGATGGCACCTCAGCAAAATTACGTTCAAGCCCAGCAGCGATATGCGTAGTAGTTTGGAGCAGCCTGTCGATATCAACCAAGTTGTTATAGCTTGGCTCGCCCTTACGTAATTCAAACTGGTCAAGCCCCAGCGGATCAACATTCACCCGATTATCCGCATAGAGTCCAGCAGGCTGCATCCATGCATTTTCACCGTATTGAGCCGTCATTACTCTCCTGCCAGCCCGAAGCACCACATCCTCCCCGCCCAAATACTGAGCAGATACACCAGTATATCGCGCAGCTTCATACTCAGCTCGCGCTGCTAGATCATCTAGAAATCCTTCCTCGTCTGGTTTACCCGCTGCTAGCCAATCCAAGACTTGTTGACGCTGCTCCGGAACTGATAACACGATCCTTCGACCCTTTGCCCCAGCACGCAACATGGTTGGGCCGCCTATATCAGTTTTTGCACGAACGCTTGCTCGAGTTGCGTTTGGATCAGCAATTTCTTCTTCAAGCGGATACATATCAACACCCACTAAGCCAATAACAGGTATACCTAGGTTTGCAATCTCGACCGTTTCTGGTATTTTTTCTGGGTCTTCTGGGTCTTCTAGATCTGCCAATAATCCTGCGTGAACTTCACGGGACAGCGTAACCACTTTGTGGCCTAGGATGGCTTTTCCGCCGACCAGTACAGATACATCTGTCACTGGTAATCCTGACTGCCCGATTCTATCCGCCGTACCTCCAGACGAATAGACGGGTATGCCAAGCCCTGTTAAGCCCTCTGCGAACTCAACGATCCCAGTTTTGTCGTATACCGATAATAGTGCAATTGATTCACCACTTTCTACTGCTGCCATGATAATTCCTTTCTTTAGCGGCTACGGGCTAATTGTGCTGAATAGCCGACATAGGTTGCTGGCGTAAGCGTCAATAGACGCTCACGTGCTTCTTCTGGGATACCTTCAATACCCATAACTAGCCGTGCGTAACTTTCTTCGTCCAATGACTCTCCGCGTGTGACTTGTTTAATCAAATCATATGCACCGGGAATGCGATACCGTCGCATCACTGTTTGCACGGCTTCCGCTAATACCACCCATTCACCCTCAAGCTCTTCTCTCATGCTTCCCGGATTTGCTTCCGCTCGTCCAAATGCTTGTCTCATAGCTTTATAACCAACAAGGCTATGGGCAAATGCTCCACCAATTGCTCGTTGCGCCGAAGAATCACTTAAATCTCGTTGCAAACGAGACTTAGTTAACTTGTCGGCAAGATGGATTAACGTTGCGTTCGCAAGACCAAAATTAGCTTCGGCGTTTTCGAACGCTATAGGGTTTACTTTGTGTGGCATAGCTGATGAGCCAACTTCACCGGCTACTGCTCTTTGAGCAAAATGCCCCATAGAAATGTACTGCCACATATCTGTAGCTAGATCAGTTAATATATTATTGCCATGTGCTAGAGCGTAAAAAAGTTCGGCTTCCCAGTCGTGAGGCTCGATTTGCGTAGTCACAGAATTAGGTTCAAAGCCAAGCGATACTGTAAAACGCCTAGAAATCGCAGGCCAGTTTACTTCAGGGTAAGCTATAGCATCAGCCGCGAAGCCACCTGTGGCACCATTTAGTTTGCCGCGTATCGCTATTCCTGCTAAAGCGTCCCGGCGTTCACGAAGCCGATGATAAAATACATTCATTTCATGCCCCAAGGTAGTAGGAGTCGCCGGTTGGCCATGTGTACGGGCAAGCAAAGGCATATCGGTATACCTATCAGCACGTTCGGCCGTGATATCTATAACTTCCTCTAGTGAAGGTAACAGCACCGTATCTCGTGCATCTCTTAACATCATAGCAATAGCTAGATTATTAATATCTTCTGATGTTCGCCCAAAATGGATCAATTCTAGTTGGGCGCCGAGCTCAGGGTCACCTGCTAGTTGATCACGTATCCAGTATTCAACCGCCTTAACATCATGATTGGTTTTTCCTCGTTCACGACCAGCAAAGTCCGTAGTTGTGGTAGTTTCTATGGCCTTAATCTGCATGGCGTCTTCTATCGTAAAGGTTTCTGCAAGCTCAGCGATCGCATCTTGGGCTCTATCGCTAAATGGCTCAACGTCTGGCAATACTCCTTCGCTGCCAAGCATACTTAACCAGCCCGCTTCGACCGCTACTCGGTATCTAATGAGCCCGAATTCTGAAACAACTGGGGCTAACTCTTCGACTTTATCGGCATACCGACCATCAATCGGAGTTATTGCCATCAATTGTTGTTCTGCCGTTGCTGTCATATTAACTTCCCTGTTGAGCCATAAAGCCTTGTAGCCCAAGGTCATTCATTTGCGCATCAGCCCCAAGAGTTTTGTCTCTATTTGCTGCCTCAAATTCTGCGTATTGTTCTCGCAAGGCAGGGTCGCTTAAGCCTAGTATTCGCACAGCCGCCAATGCAGCGTTGTCGCCTTGATTAGGGCCAACCATAAGCAGTGACGAGCCGGGTGGCATTTCAATCATAGAGCCCACTGCGGCATCAAGCGTGTCGGGTTTTGGCACCACGGGCACACCAATTACAGGAGTATGAAGTCTTGCGGAAAGATCACCTGGCAACGCGGCAGACTTACCAGCAAAAGCAATCACTACAATGCCGAGCTTTGACTCGCGCAAGTCACGAGCATACGCATCCATGGCTTCATACGTACGGTGTGCAGATAACACGCGTGGCTGGTACGGTATTCCAAACTGATCTAAAATCTTAGCAGCTTTTGCCGGTACGTCCACATCGCTCGCTGATCCCATAACTAAGTTTACTTTTGCGGTTGGGTCAATTTCTACTGCCATATCCATTCTCCTTTACGTTTTATGCGGCCACTGGTTCGTAGCCTGGCCAATCAGCAAGGTCACGACCGGTTATGCGATCATGTGCTTCTTTATATTTAGCTGCCGTATTGGCAATAACTTCGTCTGTCAAACATCCTGCTGGCGGTTGTTCTTTATTCCAACCATTTTCTTTTAAGTACTGTCGGACGTATTCTTTATCAAAGCTTGGTGGCAACTCCCCGCGGACAATTTCATCTGCAGGCCAGAATCGTGAAGAGTCAGGTGTCAGCACTTCATCGCATAATACAAGTTCCCCATCGACATAGCCAAATTCAAACTTGGTATCTGCAATCACAATGCCTCTCTCTGCGGCGTGGGCAGCTGCGCGTGTGAATAAATCGATTGACATTGCACGCGCTTGTTCGGCCGTGTCTTCGCCCACAATTTCTATCATCCGCTCAAATGAGATATTTTCATCATGCATACCTTGTTCTGCTTTAGTAGATGGCGTAAAAATCGGTGGATCAAGTGCATCAGTTTCTAGCAATCCTTCGGGCAAAGGCAGGCCTTTTATTGTACCGGTTTGATTGTAGTCTTTTAGCCCAGACCCTGTTAGCCGTCCGCGCACAATACACTCTACCGGGATAATCTCGGCCGTTCGCACTACTGTGAGGCGCCCAGCATAGTAAGGATGGTCGGCTTCTTCTGGCAAATCATATTCGCCGACCTCGTCTACATGTGTCGCTACACCCTCAAGTTCTTCTACCCAAAAATCTGTCATGGCAGTCAAAGCTCTACCTTTGTTTGGTATAGCTTGATCCAGCACGAAGTCGAATGCTGAAATACGGTCGGTCGCAACTAAAACGAGACGTTCGTCATCCAGTCGAAACGTCTCGCGCACTTTGCCACTGCTTACATGCTCTAATCCGAGATCAGGCACACCTTCTGGTAATCCCATACAACCCTCCTTTTGACTAATAGTTCTACTTTGCCCTCATGTGGAACACTTTGCAAGCATAACCGTTATGTTTTACGGGTAGTTTTTACTACGGATATACCTCGGTAAATGTGACGAGCCTCTCCGTATTATTTCGTCCACAAGCCAGATAACAACTCTGCGAGCGTGAGGCGAAGATCCTTAGGTGCCGTACCCAGGAAGCCGAGGCCAAATGATTTTTTAGCAAAGAACTCATTAGCTATGGCTACTATTTGCTCACGCGTAACCGCCTCTATACGTTGAGGGATAGCGTAGTAATCTTCGACCACATCATCAAAGAAATAGCGACCCGTATAGCCAGCAGCCACCCCGCCCACGGTCTGGGCACTGCGTTGGAAGCGTCCAAGCGTATACTGCTGAGCTGCGCTAATGTCGGTTTGTGTTATCTCGCCCTGGCATACTGCACGTAACTCGTGGGCAATAATCGTAAACAGCGCGGGGGCGTTTTCGGCTGTTACCTGCGAGCCAAACCACCAGTTGGTCGCACATTTTGTCTGCAAATAGTTGCTGCTCATACTATATACCAACCCACGTTCGCGTGCTTCGCCCAGGATTCGCGAATGAAGCGTCTCGGTAAGCATCGTGTTAACTAAACCAAGTGCATCAGCTTCGCTTTCTTCTAGACGTCGTGGCACAAACGTATCAAAATAAAAATGGATGTTATCTACGGTACGGTTTTGGATATACATTGGTTGGGCGAGGCCTTTAGGCTTTTCGTCCGGAAGCGCTATGCGGCCTCGGCCTTTAGGAAGTGGCATTGCTTCTAACATTCGCAATAGTTGCGCCTGTCGTGGCGCAGTTAATTTGCCCGCAATGACAAACCGCATATTGGTCGTAAGGTGCGTCTTGGCATAATGTTCGCGGACGTCTTCTACGGTCACATTGCGCATAAGTTTGACACGTTCTTGATCGGTACGGATCTGATATCCGTATGCTTCACGCAGTGCTAAACTTAAGTGTCGGAAGTGGTTATTGGCTCGACCAGTCATTTCTTCGCGCACGTTGCCATATTCTGCCTTAAACTCGTCCTCCAGAAATAGCGGCCTGCTAATAGCCGTTAGTAGCAGATCCGTGATACGCTGCCATTCAAAATCCGCACACTCTGCCTCATAGGTAATATCGTAACTACTGGTACTGGCATTACTGTAGGCGCCGTTTTTTTCAAACTCTGCTTGAAACGCTCGTGCTCGCGGAATACGTTCATTGGCGCCTAGGAGTAAATGTTCCATAAGATGCGCTGTTTCCCACTTCTCAGGCGGACACAAAAAATCACCGGCTCGATAGTTTAGGTCAAAACTCATAACGCTAGCGCCAGGCACATGGATCAGTAAACCTTTGGCGCCGTTTTTGAGTACAATTTCGGTAACAGTATGCTTCATTGTTTAGTGGCTACTTTCGGCGCTTTTTAGCCTTTGCTTTGCGCTGACGCTCCACCTTGCGTGCTTTTTTGATCTTATCATGCTTTTGTTTGGCCACTGTCTGCACAGTTTTGGCAGGCACAAAGTCAGTTTCACTAAACTCTTCCGCTTCAGTAATTTCACTGGCATTCTCTACAGAGTGACGCGCTGCACGGGTGAGCTCGGTCTCAATCACTTGATCTTCTGTTACCGGCTCAGCATGATACAACGCGCGTACGACTTCATGGCGAAGCGTTACTTGCATTGACTCAAACATTTGTTGCGATTGGCGACGATACTCTACGAGCGGATCACGCTGGCCGACACTTAACCAATGAATACCTTCACGCAAATGATCCATATTTTCGAGGTGCTGCATCCATAGGTTGTCGAGAACCTGCAGATAGATATCACGTTCTACTTTGCGCATTATTTCGTCACCAAAGGCTGTTTCACGGGCTTCGTACAACTCTTGTGCTTCTGTAAGCAGCACTTTGCCAAACTGAGTGGCATCCGTATCAAACAATCTATCAAGCGTCGCATCGTCAAACGGAAACACTTCGGCGACAACTTCTTCGAACTGGTCGCTTAGTAGCTCAGGCGAAGAAGCCAATACTCCGGCTTCTTGTTCGATAAACAATTTTATACGCTTCACTATATCTGTTTGCATAAGGATTTCACGGCGCATCGTATAGATGGCTTTACGGTGACGGTTCATCACGTCGTCGTACTGCACAACATTTTTACGAGTATCGAAGTTGAAGCCTTCAACTTTCTTCTGTGCGCCCTCTAGACTCTTACTGATTACTCTATTTTCAATGGGGTTGTCATCATCCACGCCTAGTCTATCCATAAGCCCACCGATACGCTCACCGCCAAAGATACGCATTAGATCATCTTCGGTACTCACAAAAAACTGCGTGACGCCCGGGTCGCCTTGACGCCCTGCCCGACCACGCAATTGGTTATCAATACGCCGTGATTCGTGACGCTCTGACCCGAGCACAAAAAGGCCGCCAAGTTTTTTCGTTTCTTCGTCAAGCACAATGTCAGTACCTCGTCCTGCGATGTTGGTTGCGAGAGTAACCGCACCTCGACTGCCTGCTTTTTCAACAATCATGGCTTCTTTTTCATTATTTTTAGCGTTCAGGACTTCATGCGGAACTTTTGCTTTTGTCAACGCTTGGCTAAGGGCTTCGTTTTTCTCCACGGATACTGTACCGATTAAAACGGGCTGGCCTTTGTGGTGTAGTTTGGCAACCTCTTGGACAATTGCCCTAAACTTACCTTTCTCTGATCGGTAGATACGGTCTGCTTTGTCCTCGCGAGCAATTTTTTTGTTCGGCGGAACTTGGATTACATCCAACTTATACACCTGATGAAACTCTTCACTTTCGGTTTCGGCCGTACCGGTCATGCCAGCCAACTTATCATACAAACGGAAGTAGTTTTGGAAACTAATCGTAGCCAGCGTCATCGACTCTTGCTGTACCTCTACCGCTTCTTTTGCTTCAATTGCCTGGTGCAAACCTTCGTTATAACGGCGGCCTTTCAGTAAACGCCCGGTAAAGTCGTCGACAATCACTACCTCTCCGTCGCTTGTAACAACGTAGTCTTTATCGCGATGAAACAGCGCCTGAGCCTTCATTGCCTGCTCCAGGTGATAAATAGTCCGTACGTTTTCCGTACCGTATAGGCTTTCGACGCCGAGAATCTTTTCGACTTTATCAATCCCGTCGTCGTTAAGTACGACCGACTTTTGTTTTTCGTCAACTTCGTAGTGATCGTCTTTCTTAAGCTGCCGCACCACTTTGGCAAACTGCGCGTACGCCGTACCGCTTGAGACGCTCGGGGCACTAATAATTAACGGTGTACGCGCTTCGTCAATCAAGATAGAATCAACCTCGTCTACGATCGCATAGTGCAAGTCACGTTGGCGGAGCTGGTCAGTTTCGCGAACCATATTGTCGCGCAAATAGTCAAACCCAAACTCATTGTTTGTTCCATAGGTAATATCTGCCGCGTAAGCTTCTTGGCGAGTACATGGCTTAAGATGTTGCATGCGCGGATCGCTGTGAGCTTTGTTGGTAAAGTTGGGATCATATATATAAGATTCTTCCGGTATGATGACCCCCGCCGTCAGCCCTAAGAAGTGATACACTTCCCCCATCCAACCGGCATCACGTTGCGCCAGGTAATCATTTACTGTCACGACATGTACGCCTTTACCTGTCAGCGCGTTGAGATACACCGGTGCAGTAGCAACCAAGGTTTTTCCCTCACCGGTCTTCATCTCGGCAACTTTGCCTTCATGCAGTACCATGGCGCCGATTAATTGCACATCAAAATGTCGCTGTCCTAGCGTACGTCGAGCCGCTTCCCTCGCCACTGCAAAAGCATCAGGCAGTAGTTTATCGAGCGACTCTTTGTTAAGTCGTTTGCGAAAGACTTCTGTCTGCGCTTTTAGTTTGACGTCTGATAGCTTCTTGTATTTTGGTTCAAGCGCGTTTACATCCTTCACCCGGCGGCGCATACGCTTTAGGGTCTTTGCCTGCGGATCACCTAATACTTTCTTAAACACCTTGTGCACGTGTGCATTACTCCCTCTGTCAGTTTATGCAGAAATTCAACGTGTATTGTACCGCAAAAACCTGGCAAGTGCACGATGGATTTTTTGTTAGGCGGCTTCAGTTGTATTGCCAGCAAGTATATACGCTATCAACGGTAGCGTCACGTGTGACGTAAATAGTTGTTCATCGGATGATACAGGTGTGTCAGTAATCAGCGCATGGTGCTGCCCGTCTATGTCTACCGGTGCCAATACATCCAGTCGATGATCAAAAATAGCAGAACCAAGCCGGGTTTCATCACCAGTGTCATGATAACGACGTAACGCCTCCAAGTCATACCACTCAACAGCCGTCATATCAGGATTCGCCGACAGTATAACCGTTGATTCATCCACCGGACTTTCTGGATGCTCAAAATCCGCACGACACATCCCGCATGGATGGAGCGTCCGGGTAGCCTTGCCTGATTGACTATCAGATTGTACATCACCCACTACGACTATAAAGGGTACTTTGACCGCTTCACCAATAGCCCGGTTGGCTTCAATCCGTGCCAACAGAATATGCTCTGCATGTACATTGATCGTGTCGTCGTCAACGGGTTTTATATTTGCGCCGTGAACAAACATATGGGCTTGAGTACGCCCTTTCTTATAAAGCACCATCGCCGCTGCGCCTACGGCAAAATCCCTGTGCGACTTTGCATAATCACGGGCACGTTCTGCTCCTAATAATAAAAATGGCAAAGCCGACAACGCTGCAAGCGCCGGCTGACGTGCTTCTAACCCATCCAGATCAGGGTTCAAAAACGGGTTATATACCTTGGGCGAATCCAGCACACCCATTTTGGCAACCTGCCTAACGACCGTATTACCGCCATTATCCCAATATCCCATAACAACTTACCTTATATCATCAGATAAGTTATTTAACAACCATCAGCGCCTAAAGACTCATCCCCTAAACCTGGTGCGCTATACACCCTCTGTAAGAACCCAGTGTATGACAATATCCCGTAAGCGGCGGTATTCAGCTTCTTCAAATTGCATATTGGCTATACAAAACCTCTGACCGCTGATGTTAGTACAAAACATACTATCCTGCATATCTCCTGTGTCGTGCATAAACATGCAATTGGTGAGCTTACCAGACCACGAGACACTGAAACAATTCGTGCAGTCCCCACTGTCTTCGATACGGACACAAAACGTATTATCGGCTGCACGTTGTGACGCTGCAATAAATTCGCTTCTATACACTCCGTCGGACAGTAGCACGTTTTTACTGTCTACCACATCTTGTGAACGGTAGACATTTTCTGACCGGCGGATGTTGTCTGATTCGCCGACGTTCAAA
This sequence comes from uncultured Candidatus Saccharibacteria bacterium, assembly GCA_964534095.1. Lineage (GTDB taxonomy): Bacteria > Patescibacteriota > Saccharimonadia > Saccharimonadales > CALMSM01 > CALMSM01. The sequence goes on along the minus strand of CAZHPF010000026.1, from coordinate 388 downwards.
CTGTCTTCATAGCGTTCGGTAGTAGTAAAGTTAATTTCTTGCCAGGCGCCCAAAATGTCTTCCAGGCTATTCAGCTTACGAGCCGGGCGCAGATAATCATTTTCGGCACTTGCTCCAGCTATTTCTAGGCCACGGGCATTACTCATTTTTACGAACTTGATTGGATTAATTGACTGAGCCCACGTAGTGGAGCCGTCGATGGTATCGGTCACTGGCTGGGGCAATTTGATATCGAATGTGAATTTCTGCATAAATTGCTCGAGCGTTAATGGGTTTTTATACCCAAAGACCTGGGCAATAATTTTATCTAGAAGTTGTTGCGCCTCCGTCGGTTTCATACGTTAGTATCCTTTTTCTTATTTACTTTAACCCTGCTTGATGATTGGCC
>CAZHPF010000025.1:0-11355 GCA_964534095.1 uncultured Candidatus Saccharibacteria bacterium | reverse complement strand
CAGTTTTAGGAGCTGGTGCCGTAAGGCGTGGAGGTTCAAGTCCTCTCTCGCGCACCAAGACAACATGACGACCTTTAGGGTCGTTTTGTTGTCTCAATAGCCGGAGAATTTGAACCAGCATGCGATTCTGGACAATAGATTGACAAAATAATCTATATGTGCTAACGTATAGGCGTTATGGGAGTGGATTCAGTACGTCTTGAAGGTGTTACTCACGCCCCTGCTCTTCCAGAGGTGTCACTGGTTGTGCCTGTGTACAACGAAGCAGGCAACCCTGTGCGATGCGATGCGTTTCGCACTATGCTAGAAGGCAATTTGTCTATGCTTGGCCGCGACTTTGGTTCGCGTTACGAGGTATTAGTAGTCAATGATGGCTCAACTGATCAAACCCCAGAGGTCGCAGCCGAATTTCCGGTCACCGTGATACCCAGCGGAAGACCTGGCGAAAACTTGGGTAAAGGCGGGGCAGTCCGAGAAGGTATGGCCAGGGCGCAAGGCGCGCTCCGTGTTTATACCGATGCCGATGGCTCTTATAGCCCTGCCACAATACAGACATTGCTACAAGAGGTAAGCGGCCAAGGCACTGATATTGCTGTAGCCGAGCGTCTGCTATCAGGGCATGGCTCCCATCTGCGTCGTGCGGGACACGTTTGCCTGGAAAAGGTATTAGACGGCATTATTCCTACCGATGTCCCGGATACTCAAGCTGGCGCAAAAGCTTTTACTGCAAATTCGGCTGAACTCTGGCAATTAGTAAGCACCAATGGGTACGCTGCAGACCGCCACATGCTGGCGTTAGCAAAAGTGTTTGGCATGAATGTGGTAAGCGTACCTGCCGAGGTTACTCCGGTACCGGGCTCCCATATCCGACCTGTGCGCGACTCGTTTCGTATGGTAGGCGATGCCTTCCGGATTCACAGAGAAGTGAGCACAACAGCTCAGTGGCATCGCTATATTCACCAACCTGCTATTGTTTGACAAACGAAAACACTTGTGCTATAATGAAATTTATGGTCAATATAGTAAATTATATCCAGTCTCATAGCCATATATCGCCGGAGTTGCTCGGTTAGTTTGCTATTTCTCTGAAATTCACACTGCGCCGGGTCACCCGGCCTTTTTTGTCTATATACATAATAAGTTTTGGAGAATTTAATGACAAACGTACAACAATTTAAGCAAGCCGAAAGAGTACTTATTCCAAAAGGACGGGATATGGGTATTGTGCTTGACTGGATAACCCAGCAAGACATGACGCCGCCTGTGCCGCCAGGAAATAATCGGAGGTGTCTTCACCGACAGAGTTGATGGCCGTTTATACGCCTTCGTAAAGTCATCGGACATACCTGAACTTTTGGATAGGGGGATGGCGGACGTAGGGTTTGTCGGATCCGACAAGCTAGATGAAGCCGCGTTAGGAGGGAGGTGGCAAAACATAGCTCGTCTTACTATTGCCGATGCAGGCTGTGCGCTGGTAGCAGCGAGCCCGCAAAATAGTGAGGTGGTGACGGTCTTAGACCGGGTCGCCACCAGCTATCCTAGCTTGGCAAGTGAGTGGTTTGACGAGCGTTTCGCTGCTCTGTCGCAACGACCCACTATTACATATGTGCCTAGCGGCTCGGTTGAGGCATATGTTGAGCTTGGCGTGGCGGACGTAATTGTGGATATCCGTGAAACCGGCAAATCGTTAGTAGAGAACGGCTTTGGGTTTGTGGAAGAGATCAGACCCATAACAACTGAGCTTGTGTGGCGTAACCCTGCTAAGCAGCCTGTAGGCGTAACAACTAACTTGCGGTAGAATGGAGGCAATATGACATTACCTACGCAACCGGTTAAAGGCGCACGGGACTTTTACCCGAGCGACATGCGACTGCAGAAATATATCTTTTCGACTTGGCGTAAAGTGTGTGAGCAGTTTGGGTACGAAGAATACGATGCGCCGATCTTGGAGCCAACGGACTTGTATTTGGCTAAGGGCAACCAAGAAATCATTGATGAGCAGACCTACAGCTTCGCTGATCGGGGTGGACGCAACTTAACGCTGCGTACAGAGATGACTCCCACGGTGGCACGTATGGTAGCGGCTCGGCGGCAAGAGTTAGCCTATCCGGCTCGGCTGTACAGTATCCCGCAGTGTTGGCGCTACGAGCGCATGCAGCGTGGGCGTGGGCGTGAGTTTTATCAGCTCAATGTCGATATATTTGGTCTGGATGGCCTGGCTGCTGAGCAAGAAATGATCACGGTAGCCGACCAGATCATGCGAGCCTTTGACGCCAAGCCAAAGAGCTACGAGATAAAAGTCAGTAGCCGTAAGATGGTCGATGCGTACATGCGGGACGTGTTGGGGCTTGACGAAACCCAGGCGCAGAGCCTGGTTCGTCTGATTGACCGTATGAATAAAATGGAACCGGCTAAGTTCGTGGCATTGGTTGACGCTATTTTTACTCCCACACAACGCGAGAACGGTGTAGGCCGAGGGTTATTTGTATTCCTTAAGGCAACATCAATGGCGGAACTACCCGAATCGGTGCAACAACTGGATGCCACAAAGCAGCTTGCCGTGCTGATGTCTAATCTTCAGAAGGCAGGCATTGATAACGCCATGTTTGACCCGACGTTGATGCGCGGCTTTGATTACTACACCGACATCGTGTTCGAAGTGTTTGACACTGACCCGGCCAACAACCGAAGTATGTTTGGCGGCGGCCGTTACGACGGCTTGGTCGGCCAGTTCGGGGTAGAGCCAGTACCGACAGTCGGGTTTGCTATGGGAGATATTACGCTACAAAACTTCTTAGAGACGCATCAGCTTATACCCGAGCTGCGCACCAAGACTGATTTATATGTAGCTGTACTTGGTGGTGTTGATGTCACGGCAGCGATTACTGAACTGCGTGAAATGGGACTCAATGTGGCGGTAGATTACAGCGATCGCAAGATTGACAAGCAAATCAAAACAGCCGAAAAGCTCGGTGTAAACTACGTGTTGTTTGTCGGCGGGCAAGAAATCGACTCAGGCCAGTACAGCCTCAAAAACCTCAAGACAGGTGAAGACGAGCGCCATGGCTTACAGAGGATTGTCAGTATTGTGCGGGACTACCGCAAGGTATGACGGCTACAAATCATGCTCTCACGGGAGCGATTATTGGATTAAGCATAACCAATCCATTATTGGCATTGCCATTGGCTTTGTTATCACATTTCATATGCGATGCGCTGCCACACTATACCGATGAGTCTACTAAAGTTGGTTCTAGGGCTTTTGCCCTCTACCTGATGTGCGACATGCTAGGCGCTATCGCGGTGGCAACGTTTTTGTTTGTACTGCGCCCTGATGCTTGGTTCGTAGCTTGTTGGTGTGCCTTTCTGGCGACATCACCCGACCTGATGTGGATACAACTATTTGTCCGCGCGCAGAAAACAGGCAAAGAAGTTCGTCCGACCCACCTCGTAGCGCGTTTCCATAAAAAGATTCAATGGTTTGCCCGTCCCATCGGGGCAATAGTCGAATACGCCTGGGCAGCTGGCTGTTTGTTCTTGCTAGCCAAACTGGCTGTTATCTGATACAGTACACATTTATGCAGACAAAAGTAACCTATCCATCACCTACGGAAGCTGTGTTGACGATTCTCGCCACCGAAGCGGAGCTTCAGACTATTAAAAACAGTACCCTCGATCATTTCCAGGATCGGGTGAAAGTGCCCGGTTTTCGAGCTGGTAAGATACCGCACGCCGTCCTGGAAAAGAACATCGAGCCAAATGCATTGAACGCTGAAGTTTTGGAACATGCCTTAGAAGAGCTCTATCCGCAGGCTGTCCGCGCCGAGAAGCTCCGCCCTGTCGACCGGCCAAAAATTGAATTAAGCAAGTTTGTGCCATTTAGCACGCTAGAGTTTAAGGCTACCGTGCCCGTGATCGGTAAGGTCACCCTTCCTGATTACAAAAAAATTAAACTTACCCGCCCAACAGTAAAGCTGACACCCGCAGACGTAACCGAAGTCCTCGAATCATTACAAAAGCAACTTGCTACGTATAAAGATGTAGACCGCGCTGCCAAAACAGGCGATCGTGCATACATTGATTTTAAGGGAGTGGACACAGCAGGAAAGCCGATAAATGGCGCAGACGGTAATGATTATCCTCTTGATCTTGGGAGTAATGCCTTTATCCCCGGGTTTGAAGACAATGTAGTGGGCATGAAGCCTACTTCTGAAAAGACGTTTACTCTAACGTTTCCTAAAGACTATGGTGTGGCGGCGCTTGCCAATAAAAAAGTTACCTTTACTGTAACGGTAACCAAAATACAAGAGTCCATCCGGCCAAAGCTTGACGACGAATTTGCCACTAAAGTCGGACCGTTTAAAACAGTTGCTGAACTCAAGGCCGACATTAAAAAACAAGTGACGCTCGAACGACAGCAGCAAGCTGATCGCGAGTACGAATCAGACATAGTACGCGCTATTAGCCAAAAGGCCAGCGTTGATATCCCTCTTCCATTGGTGGACGAACAAATTGAGCGCATGGAGCAATCTGAACGCCAAAACCTAGTGTATCGGGGTCAAACATGGGAAGAACATCTTAAAGAGGAGGGTGTAAGTGAGGCTGAACATCGTGATCAAAAACGACCGGAAGCCGAGGAACGAGTCAAAGCCAGCTTGGTGTTGGCCGAAATCGCGGACGCTGAAGGCTTAGATGTAACAAACGAAGAGCTGGAAGCACGGTTGGGTCAGTACAAAGCCCAGTACAAAGATGCTCAGATGCAAACAGAGCTTGATAAACCAGAGGCACGACAAGATATTGCTTCTCGTATCCTGACAGAAAAAACAGTCGCTAAGCTGGTTAGCTACACCACTAAAAGTAAATAAACAGATCATGACCGCTGAGTTTACCTATGTTGATGTGATGGCGGGAACACCTCCTTCGCCGGATTGGTGCTTACTCGAAGAAGAAGCGGAATGGTTGTCGCAGCAACGACTGTATATGCCGTGGTGTGAGGATAGTGATTACGTCGGATTTGCTTTAACTCAAGACCGGCGGGTTTGTGGTGCAGCAGCGGCTTCGCTGGTGGAAGGCTACGTAAAGGTTGAACGGTTAATGGTACGAGGCGATAGCGAAGGAAAAGGAGTAGGCGCTGCTTTACTCGCGAAAATACTTGAAGCAGACATGTTTAGCGATTGTAGCGGCCTTACCTTAACGCCCACAGTCGCAAGCGAATCGTTTTATACCCGTTTAGGACTTAACCCACGGGATGCGACAAACCCATCGAGCGTATGGACGGCATCGGTCGAAGAGATAAGTAGGCACTTACGACAGCGCACGCAGCAAGGAAAATTAGCACTCTTGACACGTGAGTGCTAATCACGCTATGATACAACGGTAAAAGGAGATCCCATGAGTACACTAATCCCTACTGTTATTGAAAGCGAAGGCCGCTATGAGCGCGCTTATGACATCTATTCCCGCTTACTCAAAGACCGGATTATTTTTCTGGGCGACGCTGTGAACGAGCACACCGCAAATCTGATTGTGGCGCAGCTGCTTTTTCTGCAGTCTGAAGACCCTAAAAAAGACATATTCCTCTATATCAACAGCCCTGGTGGTAGTGTCTACGATGCTATGGCCGTCTATGACACCATGCAGTATGTGCAAAATGATATCCAGACCGTCGGTATTGGGGTACAAGCCTCTGCTGCTGCGTTTCTCCTGAGCAGCGGCGCAAAAGGCAAGCGTTTCCTGTTGCCTCATTCTACTGTTATGATTCACCAACCCAGCTCAGGCACCCGTGGTAAGGTCACCGATCAGGAAATCGACCTCAAAGAATCCTTGCGTGTCAAGAAGCTACTCGAAGAAATCATGGTCAGCAACACTGGTCAAAAGCCTGCCCGTATTCACGTAGACATGGAACGCGACTACTGGATGACCGCCAGCGAAGCCAAAGCTTACGGTTTAGTCGACAAGGTGATCACTGCTCCGCCAAAAGCATAGAAACGTTACGGCTAAGACTACCACCAGCACACACATGTTGATGTTCGCTTGTGCAAAGTACCCACCCATGATATAATTTGCTGCAACTTTCTATATTTTACTTCTATATAAGTCAAGAATCGATATGAAACCACCAGAACTCAGCGTAATTGTGCCGGCGCATAATGAAGAAACCCTGATTGGTAATTGTTTAGACACTGTCCTGGAGCAGCTTGTCAGTAGTTCCGGAGTAGAGCGCCCGGAAGTAATCGTAGTAGCTAGTGCGTGCACAGACGCAACAAGATCAGCAGCTGAGGCTACTTTGGCCGAATACCCCGATATTCCATCAACATCATTAAGCGTAAGAAAGCGTGGCAAAAAGACTGCTCTAAATACTGGCCTTATGGTCGCACAGGGCGAGGTTGTATTATGTGTAGACGGCGATGTGGCTTTAACGCCTGGTGCCATCCAAAGAGCACATGATGATATTAACAGGGAAGGAATGCGGTTAGTTGGCGGGCAGATTGCTCCGGTAATGCTGGAATCATGGGTTGATCGGAGGCCGGCGCCTTCTATGGATTTGCTTGGTTTTGCAAAACGGCAAGTCACTCGTCCACATAAGAGCGTTCGAGGATGCTTCGAGGGTTTCTTTCGTAAAGATTTGCCGGATGGCTTTGGACAAGGCGCATCGCCAGATGACACATGGCTCTCAGCATATATGGGCACACGCTTTGGGCTGGGTGCGATTTGTGTGAACGATGAAGTAGCGGCGACCTATGTGCCGCCAATGACACTACGAGACCTGCAGGATCAAATGAGTAGGTATCGCATGGCTCAGTCGCTTATCAGTAAGGAATACCCGGACTTGGCTGGCTACTTTGATGCGCTTGCAGAACATTGGCGAGCCACGGACGGAACCAATTTGTTGGAGCGATGGGAGCAGCGGGCAACTGAACTGGGACTGGATTTTCCGAAGTGGATACAACGTTATGAACAGATGCTGCGCCAAGCCGACCGTCAAATAACCAGCACGCCGCGTTTGCCGCGCCGAGACTTGTGGAGGCCGCAACTGACAACTAAACGGCTAGCCCCAGTTCGTACCTCCAGACAGTTGACAATGGCACACTAGGCCTGTAGTATTAGAATCAAGAAGTAGTGTACGCTGATAGTGCTTATCTGTTAATTCCGGATATGAGCACCAAAAACATTGGCTAGGGATCTTCGCGCGAATCAACAAAATGTAAAAAATACACTAACCTAACAAGGAGTACTGCTCGCTTATGGCCAAAGCATCTGTCGCCGCGTCAAAATTAAAACCGTCAAAAAAATTAACTTCCTCTAACCGAACCTATTTTACGGACGACACCGAAGTCGTTGACTTACCAAACTTAATTGACCATCAAAACAAATCATTTCAGTGGTTTGTCGAAGAAGGCCTAGGCGAATTACTGGCAGAAATTAGTCCGATAGACGATTATACTGGCACAAAACTGAGCCTTCGCTTTAAGGACTACCATTTTGAAGAGCCAAAACTAACAGAAGCCGAAGCGCGCGAAAACAATGTGAGCTATGATGCTCCGTTGAAGGCAAAAGTGGAACTTACCAATAAGGTAACTGGTGAGGTCAAAGAGCAAGAGATTTACTTAGGCGACTACCCGTGGATGACAACCCGCGGTACGTTTGTTATCAACGGTGCTGAGCGTGTGGTTGTGAGCCAGCTAATTCGCAGTGCTGGTGTGTTCTTTACCTCTGAACAGCATGGTACAAGCAGCCTATATGGCGCCAAGGTTATTCCTGGTCGTGGCGCCTGGCTTGAGTTTGAGACTGCTGCCAGCGGCGCGTTGTTTGTCAAGATTGATCGCAAGCGTAAACTAGCCGTGACTACCTTGTTACGTGCTCTTGGTATGAGCGACCAGCAAATGCGTGAAGCATTTAAAAAAGTTGACATTGGCAAAGCCAGCTACCTGGAGGCAACTCTAGACAAAGATCCTGCCCGCGGTGCAAACGAAGCATTGATTGAAGTGTACCGTCGGCTTCGCCCGGGAGACCTGGCTACTGTCGACAACGCCCGCAGCCTTATCGAAAACATGTTTTATAACTACAAACGGTTTGATTTTAGTCGGGTTGGCCGATACAAGATCAACAAGCGATTAAGCCTTGATGCCCCAAACACTGCCGAGAATCGTGTAATGCGTTTGGATGATCTTATTGCAATCGTGGCTGAGCTGATCCGCCTTAACAACACTCAAGACCCTGCTGACGACATTGATAGCCTTGCTAACCGTCGTGTCAAATTAGTCGGCGAGCTAGTGCAACGTCAGTTCCGTATTGGACTGCTGCGTATGGAACGAAACACCAAAGACCGTATGAGTATGAGCGAAATAGAGACTGTTACACCAGGTCAGCTCATTAATGCTCGTCCAATTGTGGCAGCTGTGCGAGAGTTCTTCGCCAGCTCTCAACTTAGCCAGTTTATGGATCAAATCAATCCGCTCAGCGAACTTGCCCACAAACGGCGTTTGAGCTCCATGGGTCCTGGTGGTCTTTCGCGAGAGCGCGCTGGATTTGAAGTCCGTGACGCCCATGCTACTCACTATGGTCGTATTTGTGCGGTTGAAACCCCTGAAGGTGCCAATATCGGCTTAGTGCTAAACCTGGCAAGCTATGCGCGCATCAATGACTACGGGTTTATAGAAACCCCTTACCGTAAAGTGGTAAAAGGTAAGGTCACCGACGAAATTGTCTACCTGGACGCTTCGGACGAAGAAGGTTCGGTTATTGCAAGTGCCGGAGAAGAACTTGACGCTAAAGGTGCGTTTAAAAATGATCGTGTCAGCGCGCGCAAGAACCTAAGTTCCGCAGAGGTTGACGTAAACGAAGTCACTCACATGGACGCCAGCCGCAAGCAAATTATTGGTTCTTCGGCCGGGCTAATCCCGTTCATTGAGAAAAACTACGTGTACCGCTCGCTTATGGGGAGTAACCAACAGCGCCAGGCAGTGCCATTGGTACAGCCGCAGGCTCCTATCGTTGGCACTGGCCTTGAAAGTTCCGCAGCCCGTAACACCGGTCAGTTGACCGTAGCCGAGCAAGCCGGTGAAGTTATCTCGGCAACCGCAGACGAAGTGAAAGTCAAATATGCGAAACACACCACTACCTACACTCCTCAGCATTTTGTACGCAGCAACGAAGGAACCAGCATCAATCAACGGGTAGTTGTACAAACTGGCGACAAAGTGAAGGCGGGTGATCCGCTAGTAGAAGGCATGTCAATCTCTGGTGGTGAGTTGGCACTTGGAAAAGATTTAGTAACTGCGTTTATGCCGTGGGGTGGGTATAACTTCGAAGACGCTATCATTATTAGTCGCAGGCTGGTTGAAGACGATAGCCTGACTAGCGTACATATCGTTGATTATATGGTGGAAGTGCGTGAAACCAAGTTAGGGCCAGAAATCGTGACTCGTGACATCCCAAATGTGTCGGAAGACGCGCTTCGTCACCTTGACGAAGAGGGCATTGTTCGCATCGGTGCTGAAGTTCATCCTGGCGATATCCTCGTGGGAAAAATCACACCGAAGGGCGAGCAAGAGTTGAGCTCCGAAGAACGTCTGTTGCGTGCTATCTTTGGCGAAAAAGCTAAAGAAGTTCGTGATACTTCCCAGCGTATGAGTAACGGCAAACACGGCAAAGTAGTGGGCGTTAAAGTGTTTAGTAAAGCCAACGGCCATGAGCTAAAGGCTGGTGTTATTATGCAAATCCAAGTGTTTGTCGCGCAGATGCGCAAAATTAGCGTTGGAGACAAACTGGGAGGCCGTCATGGTAACAAGGGTGTCATTGCGCGTATTTTGCCAATTGAAGATATGCCCTTCACTGCAGACGGAACACCCGTTGACATTATTGTGAACCCTTTAGGTGTTCCAAGCCGTATGAACATCGGACAATTGTTTGAGACTCACCTTGGTATGGCGGCTCGTGCTCTCGGTATGCAGGTTGCAAGCCCGGCCTTTAATGGAGTTACTCCAGATAAAATTCAGGATTTGCTTAAGCAAGCTGGTTTGCCCGAAGATGGCAAACAACAACTCTACGACGGGCGAACTGGCGAAGCATTCCAAGAACGTACCACAGTAGGAAGCATGTATATGATCAAGCTTAATCACATGATCGCTGACAAGATCCACGCGCGTTCAACCGGTCCGTACACTATGGTGACACAGCAGCCGCTGGGTGGTAAGGCACAAAACGGCGGCCAACGCTTCGGTGAAATGGAAGTTTGGGCACTTGAAGCATATGGCGCAGCCAACACCTTACAAGAAATGCTGACCATTAAATCAGACGACGTGTATGGCCGTAGCAAAGCCTATGAAGCCATCATCAAAGGCACGGAAATCGTCGGACCTAAGGTGCCGGAAAGTTTCAATGTATTAGTGAAAGAACTGCAAGGGCTGGGACTTAAGATTGACCTGGTTGCCTCCGACAAGATTATCGATGCAGAAACCATTCTGGCTGAAACAATCAAAGAAGAAAGCGAGAACCAATCAGTCGTAGAAGTACCAACACCAAGCATCTCTGATATAGATGTCACGGAAGATGCTATGTCAGAAGAGTTTGTGGTTATGGAACTGGATGATGATATGCCGGCAACTACTGTGGTTGCGGCAGCTACTGACGACGAAGACAACAATGAAGAGGAGGAGGCGTAAATGAAACGGTATAGCCACGGTACAGACATTGCTGATTTTGACGCTGTTCGATTAGCGGTCGCCAGTCCTCTGGATATCCTGGACTGGTCATACGGAGAAGTAACTAAGCCGGAAACGATTAATTACCGTACCCAGAAACCAGAACGTGACGGGTTGTTTTGTGAGCGTATTTTTGGACCAGTCAAAGACATCAACCCGCATGACAGCAAATACAAAGGCGTACGTAGCCGAGAAGCTGCCGTCGATAAAAAAGGTGAGATTGTCACCCGAAGCATCGTACGACGCGAACGCATGGGTCATATTACACTGGCCGCACCAGTTGCACATATCTGGTTCCTTCGCGGTACGCCAAGTGCTATAGGCTTATTGCTCGGCATGACCGTTAAAAGCTTGGAACGAATTGCATACTTTGCAAGCTATATCATTAAATCGGTTAATAGCGAAAAGCGCGACCAGATACTAGCCGATAAAGAAGCAGAATTCAACGCGGCCAAAGAGGCCATTCGCCTGCGCTTCGAGGAAACCGCTAAGGCCGAAGATGCCAATGTCAAGGCTCTTGCCGAACAACAGACTAAAGAACTGGCTGATCTTAGTGAGGAGTTCGAGGAACTTAAGGCTCAAATTATTGGTCTAGAGAAACTCAACCTTATCAGCGAAAACGACTACCGTGCACTGCCTGACGAGCTTGCTG
>CAZHPF010000024.1:0-11386 GCA_964534095.1 uncultured Candidatus Saccharibacteria bacterium | reverse complement strand
CCTGGCCGACTTCCTCGAGCGTGTGGCTTTTGCCGTCCTCCAGCCCGAACCGAAGTTTCAAAATCTTTTGCTCGCGTTCAGTCAGTGCGCCCAGCATATCTTTGACATGCTCTTTGAGTAGTTGGCCGGTGGCAGATTCTTCTGGCGTCACGGTGTCTTCGTCTTCGATGAAATCACCTAGCACGCTGTCTTCTTCGTCATCACGCACGCTGGCATCGAGCGAAGAGATATCTTGCTTAATCTTCATGATGTGTTCGACTTTTTCGACATCAATCTCTAATTCTTTGGCGATTTCCTCATGTGTTGGCTCGCGGTTGAGTTCTTGAGTTAACCGGCGCTGGGTACGGAGCAGTTTATTGATGGTTTCGACCATATGTACTGGTATACGAATCGTTCGTGCTTGGTCGGCAATAGCACGGGTAATCGCCTGGCGAATCCACCAGGTCGCATAGGTAGAAAACTTGAAGCCTTTATCTGGGTCAAATTTTTCGACAGCACGCAGTAGCCCCGTGTTCCCTTCCTGAATAAGATCCAGAAGGTCTAAACCACGACCAACATACCGCTTCGCGATAGAGACTACGAGGCGCATGTTGGCTTCGGCCATTTGGTCTTTGGCGCGCCGGTCACCAGCCACCACTTTCTGGGCAAGCTCAAGTTCTTCGTCAGCCTTGAGCAAAGGAATTTTACCGATTTCTCTTAGGTACAAACGGACAGAGTCATCAGCAATATCGTCCATATATGTTTTGTCATCTAGGATGATCTCTTCTTCGTCATCACTCGCCCACCCTTCATCAAATTCTTTTGATCCTGCAGCACTGCTAACCGTCACCACTATGCTTGCATCAGCAAGTTCGGTATAAAGTTGGTCGAGAATTTCGGCATTTTCGGGCGTGTCGGTTATGACGGCAAAAATAGCTTGCTGGTCAATACGGCCTTCTTTTTTGGCTTTTTCGAGTAATGTTTCTTTGGCTTCTACTAACGCTGCGTTATCGTCTGCCATATATCATGTCTCCTGACTACTTTTTAGTAAATTATCGAGGGCTTTGACGCGCGCCAGCAGCTTTTGGCTGGTAGCTTCGTCGGCCGTTTGTAGTGCTTCTGCAAGCAGGGCTTTTTGTGTCTTTACATATATGCCGGTCAGGCGGATCCGTAGCCGATTGGCCTCATAGCGTGCCTCGTGCTCATCTAGATCTTGAAACAGTGCTTCGTACTGTAATGCTATTATTTTAACATAGTCAGCGATATTTTGTAAGAGCGGTGCGCTTGACAGTTTGCCGTCAAAGTCAGGGTGCGCTTGTAGATACTCCAACAGCTGGCGCGCTGAGTCCTGCAGGAGCATATCAGGATCGAGTAGGTCTAACTGATCCCTGAGGCTTGAACGCATCAACGCCAGAGCCAGTAAATGGTCTTGTGCTTTAGCCCACTCCAGCTGGGACTGGTCATTCTGCTGGAAAGTACGGGCTGGTTTTTTGAGCTGTTTTTTGGGCGGTTGGTCTTTGACCAGTTTTGTCTGGAGTGCACTGGTACTTATGCCTGTCTTTTGGGCAATTTCCTGCACGTAGTGTTCTTGCTCTACCGGGTCTTTTAGGCTCTGGATAACGGGCACCAGGAGGTCGCTTAATTGTCGTTTACCTTGACCTGTTGCTATATCAAAGCGAGCCTTGTAAAGGTCAATCAGCCAGTCCATGGCATATGTTTGTGACTGAGTGGCTTCTTGCCACAAAACCGGATCGCGCCGAATCAGCTCATCGGGATCTTTGCCTGCCGGTATGGTAATAACACTCAGCGACACGCCTACTCTGCTCGCAATCGGTATAGCACGCTCAGTAGCTGCAATGCCGGCTTTGTCAGCATCAAATGCTAAGCGGATATCCGGTCCAAATCTTCCAATGGTTTTAAGCTGGAACTCCGTGAGCGCAGTACCGGCAGTGGCGACAGTATTAACAATTCCGGCTTGGTGGCTGGCAATAACATCTAAATTGCCTTCCACTAAGACAGCAAACTTGTTTTTACGAATAGCGTCCTTTGCCAAGTGCAAGCCATACACATGGCGGGATTTATCATAAATAAGCGTGGCGGGAGTATTGATATATTTGGGGGCACGATCATTATTTTGGAGATCGCGCGCCGTAAAGCCCACAACTCTTCCCTGGCTATCTTGCAATGGGATCATCAGCCGTCCGCGAAACATATCACTGGCATTACGATAGCGCTTGGTAGCCAATCCTGCTTTGACGATATCCGTTTCGCTGTGACCCAGTTTTTTGAGGTAGTCGAGTACTGCCGTACCGTTATTTGGCGAATACCCTAACCGAAAATCCAGTGCAATTTGTTTGCTGAAGCTGCGGGTTTTGAGTACATAATCTAGTGCGGCCGTATGCTTGCTAAACTGCACCTGATAAAACTTAGCGGCTTTTTCGTTAATCTCATACAATGTTTGTTTGAGGTTGTTGTTTTCCGCGCCGTGACCCCTAAACTGATCAAGATCGACGCCTGCTTTGCGCGCTAATAATTCTAACGCGCCGCGAAAGTCTAGGCCTTCCATTTCCATGACAAAACTAAAAACATTGCCGCCTTTACCAGAGCTAAAGTCATGCCAAATTTGCTTTTCCGGACTTACCACAAAGCTAGGCGTTTTTTCACTGTTAAACGGGCTAAGCCCTTTGAAGTTCCGGCCAGCTCGCTTGAGTTGCACATACTCCGCCACGACATCTTCTATATTAAGCCGTGATTTCACCTCGCTAGCAGCATCCATACCACCATAGTAAAGAGAACTTGCCAACTAGTAAATAGCGACCACCTCTGATTGGTCTTTACTCCATACCCTTTAGTAAGATATGCTAACGCTTATGGATACACCCCAATCGTCTACCAGCCACTCAGCTCATAATCCTTATGAGTTCATTACCAACTCGACGAATTCTCCCAAAAAGTCATTATTTTCGGGCGGGTCAAAGCAAGGAAAAATCTTTCTTATTCTGGGGGTACTGACTCTCATTGTCATTGCCTTGGCATTTGTGGCAAGCCTGGCAGGTGGCAGCGTAAGTAAGGACGATTATGCAAAACTCCTCCAGCAACAGGCCGAAATAATCCGTATTAGCGATCTGGGGCTTACTGGCGCGAAAAATAAAGACGCCAAAAATTTCGTCATTACTACAAAAGAAACTATCCAGTCTCAGCAAGTTGAGCTAACTCCACTTGCGACCGCAGCTGGCATAAAAGTCAATACAAAGCTGCTCGCACAAGGCATAAACGCCACGAGCGACAAACAACTGACTGACGCTCAGCAACTGAATAAATATGATGAGGTCATCGTGACGATTCTTAGCGATAGCTTGCGACAGTATCAACAAACGTTGGAAAAGATTTACGCAGGCACAAAGGCTGAAACTACCCAAACAACACTGAGTGACGCCTACAATGCAGTGGATATACTTACAGCCAAGACGGCTCAATCAAACTCAGGCACCACCGAGTCAACGCCGGCCGCTAACTGATAGCTATGGCGAATCAGCGCTTTTATCTCGTCAAGTTCTAACTGCCCAGTTAAGACAATAGTATTCCAGTGCTTTTTGTTAAGATGGTAGCCTTCCATGACAGTTTCGTACTTTTTACGCAGTAGGGTCGCAAGCTGAGGATCGCATTTTAGGCTAACCTGCAGGGGACTTTTCCCTTCGGGTATAAGCGCAAACATTTTCCCGGAATCCTGGGAGCCAACTTTGTACACCGCCACTCCTTCACCAAATGGATAGTCCAGCCAGGAGTTTGGCATACTCAGTACATATTCTTCAATTGTTTTGTGATCCATGTTCTATTTCCTCAATTACGCTTTCTATCTCTTGCAGCATATTAATTATATAGTCCGCCCCTGCATCTTGCAGAATTTCCTTAGTCCCCATGCCATGGGTAATGCCCACCGAAGCTCTCAGCCCTGCTGCTTTTGCGGCCGCAATATCAGCTGCAGTATCACCTATCATAATTACTTCGTGCGGTGATACCTGAAGGGTTGCCAGTCCCATGAGTACCGGTTCGGGGTGTGGCTTGTGGTAGGTGGTATCGTTGCCGCCTACAATAACGGAAAAATCATCAATAATACCCTCGACCTCCAACAAAGCCCGACTTGATGCGGCGCTGGTAATAAGCCCTAGCTTGTACCCTTTAGACACAAGGGCTCTCGCCAATCGGGATACGCCGGTATACAGTGTTACTTTAGGGAGAAGCTCGTCTCTTTTTATAGCAAAAGACCGGAGAAATTCTTCCTGGGGAATATGATGGGCAAATTCGGCATGTAGGTCTTTTACGTGATGTACAAACGGTAAAAGGTCTTCCTTGTTTACTGATACATTATGGGACTTCAGGGCATACTCGTAGCTTTCCCAGAGCAGCCCTCTGCTATCGCGCAACACCCCGTCGTAATCAAAGAAAATCGCCTTAAGCTTGGGCATGTGTCGTAAACCACTCCAGGTAATGTTGCAGCTCGGCAATAGAGGCCTGAATGTCATCGAGCGCACGATGCAGTGATTGCTTTTTAAATTCTTCACCATGCTTACCCTGCATAAGTATCTTGAACGAAGATACGTCAAGCATGCGATAATGCAGCGTGCTTTCAAGCTTCGGCATCCATTGCTTGATAAAAAGCCGGTCGTTATAAATTGAGTTTCCGGCAAGTATAGCCCGCTCATTACCAAAGTGGTGCTTGACGAGTGTCACCAAATCTTGCTCAACCTCAGCAAGTGGTTTGCCTTCGGTAAGCTTGCGCACAAATTGTTTGCGGTTACCTTTATAGCTTTGCCACCACGGGTTGGCATCCATGCGTTGTTCGACAATGTGTTTGTCTTGTTTGATGCGTTGCTCATACGTTTCAATGGTAGTGAAGTCGAAGTCGGTGACAATCGCCGCTACTTCCAAAATCACGTCTTTGCTTGGCACAAGACCGGTCATTTCCAGGTCAACCCACAGTAAACGGGTTGGTAGCGAATCCGTAGCATCACTCATTGATAGTGATTATACCCTAGCTTCGGCTAGGAGGCTAAACTACCGCTGTCTTTCGTTTGACAGGCCTGACTTGCTCCACTACGATGACCGTATGAAACGCCGATACATCTATGCTACCGTAGTACTGACTGTCCTGCTCGCATTGGGTATCTTGTTTGGGTTTCACCGGCAAGCCAGTGCCCCAGAGCCTTTGCCCTCTTCGCCCGCTCTTTCTGGACAGCCTACGGAAACAGTAAAACCAGATTCTCTTGCTCCGAAGCCGAAATCTAGCTCCGTAGTATTTAATAAATCCATATACTCGACAACCAGCCCTGCCAGCCCATGGGTGATTGTCAACAAATCTCATCCGCTCACACCCCTCACCTATGTCCCAAGTAATTTAACAACTACCAGTAGCGGCCAGTACGTCCGAGCCGATGTTGCGACAGCCCTTACGCAACTCATGCAGAGCAGCAACCGAGCCGGCCATCGTCTGTACGTGCTCAGTGGCTATCGCTCATATACTACTCAAGTAAGCGTATATAACAGTTACGTACAAAGCGACGGCCAAGCAAAAGCCGATACCTATTCGGCACGACCTGGATACAGCGAACATCAAACCGGTTTAGCGGCCGATATTGGTACAGGTGCTTGCAACCTGGCTATATGTTTTGGATACAGCGAAGCCGGCAAGTGGCTAGCAACGCATGCCTATGAGTTTGGATTTATCATTCGCTATCCTGCCGACAAAACAGCAGTAACCGGGTACCAGTATGAACCATGGCATGTACGCTACGTTGGCAAAGCACTGGCGGCAGAGCTACACAAAAAACGCATTACTACACTCGAAGAATTCTTTGGCGTCAGCGGAGGTACTCGTTACTAGGCTTTAGGTTTCTTGCCTGAAAAGTTGAGGCTGGCCGAATTGATACAATAATGCTGGCCAGTGGGTGAAGAATCATCAGGAAACAGATGACCCAAGTGCCCACCACAGGTGCTGCAAGTAACTTCGACCCGATGCATGCCTTGGCTGTCATCCTCGGCAAGCGTTACGGCTGTACTTGAGGCTACATCAGCAAAGCTTGGCCACCCCTGCAGGCTTTCTACATTTGACTCATATTTCTGGCTGCTGCGAAACAGTTCTGTCCCGCACACGGCACAAGCGTAGACCCCGTCTTCGTTATGGTGTAGATATTTACCAGAAAACGGTGTTTCGGTAGCTTTGTCACGAAGGATTGCAATTTGATCAGACGTTAAGTGTTTGAGCAATGCTTCGTCACGTATGTTCACTTCTTTTTCTTGCTCCAGCGCCAACGTGGCGGTTCACCTTTCATCAGGCAAATAACAAAAAGCACCGGAATACTTACGGCCAGCACAATAAACAGGCCACCTATCATAAAGTCGTTATCGCCAGACGTAAACTGTCCCGAGCTACGCTGGTGCATCGCCCAACATGCATAGGCCACAATAGTCGCCAAAAACCCTAGATATACTAACCAGCCTTGCCAGGTCAGCGCGCGTCCCCAGCCCCAGCCGTATCGTTTAGCTGCAAACCAGTACTGCGGTTGTTTTTTACTTCGTTTTTTCTTTGTTGCCATAATCCTACCCTTTCTTTTTATCTAATTTATCAAGTTTTAAGCCTTTTACCAAAAAGTAAATCACTAAACAGACTGACAGAAAGACTATAATCGAATATCCTAACTGCCCAGTCGCAAAGCTTGCGGATCGACCCGCCACTGTTACATCCCAACGCGCTGCTGCCAAACCGTCTGGGTTGCCAATAATCAAGCCGACAACCGGGTCAACCAATCCGGACACAATATCTTTAACCAGCAGCGTGGCCTGCGTACCAATAGCCAACCCTACCGCCAAGCCGACGACGCCCTGCTCACGCACAAAATCCATAAACCCTCTAGCTTGTTTTTTCACGCTCCTCCTTAATATATCCTATTGTGCATCAACAAGCCGTTTCATAGCAAGTGCCAGTGCACCTTCTTTGAGCGAAAGGTCGTGGGCAGCCGCGTATTGGATCATATCCCTGCTAGCTTTCTGGAGATACCGTTCCAGGTGTTGGGTAACTTTTTGCTCTGTCCAATGCTCTGACCGGCGATTTTGCAGCCATTCCAAATAACTAACAATAACTCCACCTGCATTGGCCACCACATCCGGGATAACTACTACCCCTCTATCAGTTAACTGCTGGTATGCCACACTTGATACCGGGCCGTTCGCCAGCTCTAATACAGTTTTGGCTCGAATATGGTGGGCATTGATATCGGTAACTGCGTCACCAAGTGCGGCCAAAACCAGCACATCAGCTGGTTCGCGTAGTACCTCATTACGCTCGCCCCACTCAGTTTCCTCAGACTCGAGCTCATTAATAAATCCTCGTCTATGCGACGAATATTTTGCAAGTGAAAGCCCCAAAGAATTATGAGCAAAATCTTTCACTACTAACGTTCGGCGCGAATCCGAGAGTGCCACGACGCGTACACCCAGCTCTTTTTCGGCAAGCTTAGCAAACCAGAACCCGACATTACCTACCCCTTGCACTGCTACTGTAACAGTGGCGGGATCAATCTTTTGGGAGGCTAAGTATTCCTTAAGCACAATCACTCCGCCACGCCCAGTTGCCTGCTCACGACCTTCACTGCCACCATTGTCTACTGACTTGCCGGTAAAAGAAGCCTGCGTAGTGTCACCGGTGAGTTGTTGATATTCATCAGCCATCCAGTCCATGATGGCAGCATTCGTATTGACATCCGGTGCCGGTACATCAACCTCTGGCCCTATATGTGAACCCAGGTGACGGACAAATGCACGAGATAGCTCTTCTAGCTCACGAGATGACAGTACTGACACATCTACCACCACTCCTCCTTTCCCTCCGCCGAGCGGCAAACCAACAGCAGCAGTTTTTAACGACATAAGTATGGCAAGCGCTTTTACTTCATCAAATTCGACACTTTGATGAAAGCGTATACCCCCTTTGTATGGGCCACGCTGATTATTGTGTTGCACGCGATACGCTTTGTGAACACTTCCATTACTCAGCGCTATATCAAATACATGCTCATGGTCAACCCTGAGCACATAATCAATTTCTGCTTGATCAAGCCCGATTTGTTCGCCGACTCGCTGGATAAGCGCCCGCACTGTCTCTAGCATATACTTCCTATTCGCCTTCCCTGATTGTACGCTGCACTAGACAACTTGCAAGTAGTGCTGGCGAGTTTTCGGAGAAAAATGTTCGATGGCATAGCGTAGCATAGTACGGGGCATAACTGCGGCGTTTTCATCTAAAAAAGTAACCAGCAACTGTTGGTCAACGCGTTTGCCCATTTCGCGTAGCATCCAGCCTACTGCTTTATGCATTAGATCTTCTTTGTCGTGTAATAACAGCTCGGCGAGACGGAGCGTAACGTCAGGTTCACCTTTCGTCAAAAAATAATAGCTGGCCAGCATAGCAATCCGGCGCTCCCAGAGTAAGGGCGAAGCAGCCAGCCGGTCAAGCACGGGGAGTAGTTCAGGATGATGGTAGAGATACCCGCCAACAATATCCCGGGCACTGCTGTCCACGAGATCCCAGTTGTTTACCCGTGCAGTATGAGCCATATAAAACTCGTAGATAGTTTGCTGTTGCATACCATCTGCTTTTTTGAACTGCATCACCAAAATGAGTAAGGCGGTGAGTCGTTCTTCGTGCCATTCACTCAATAGCAGTTGTTCAACCACCTTGAGCGGCAAATCTTTGAACTTTTTTGCCACGATTCGCTGGTCTGGTACCGTAATACCCAGAAACTTGTCGCCTTCACCGTATTGCCCCGGCTCTGTTTTGAAAAAGCGTGGGAAAAACGCGACCTTTTCGGGATTTACGTATGTGCGAAGCTCTTTGCGGAGATCGTCAATCATTGGTTGTTATTGATTCGCCTGGCGCAAGCTGCACAAACTCGCCGCCCATTTCCTTAATAGCTTGCTCGATATAATGGTAGTTGACCTTGCTGCCAAACTCACTCAGCGTTCCATTGTGTGTCGGGAAGGCACGCTTAGGGTTTACGTGTTTGATGAACTCTACTATCTCGCTGACTTTGCACCACGGCGCCGCCGCCGGAAAGGCTAATACCTCTACCGGTTTTTCCGGTATGGTGAATGAATCGCCCGGATAATACAAAGCGTTGTTAACCATGACGCCACGGTTTTGGCACGGTACTTGCTGGTAAATCACGGCGTGGTCGTGACCAAAAAACTCCAGCTGAAACGTTTCGTCTCCCACCATGTCATGTTCAACCGGGATTTTTATTACATCTATCTCTGACAATTCAGCCAAAACTTCATCTGAGCCATAGATAGTAAGGCCAGGGTTATCGGCCACGAGCTTTTTGAGGTTATCCAATGAAAGATGGTCAGGGTGAACGTGGGTTACCACTACCATTACTACATTTTTGAGTTCCGGCAGCTTTGTTAAAACCCCTGGGTCAATTACCAGCGTCTTGCCAGCTTTTTCAATGACAAGTCCGGCATGTTCGTATTTAATGATTTTCATTCAGCTCCTCTCTCTTACATTCTTTCTGGGACGGGTATACCTAAAACGTCAAGTCCGGTAACAAATATTTGTTCAGTAGTAGCAAGAAGCCACAACCGGTTACCCAATATGTCGTTGCTGGACTTCAGAATTGGCGTTGTTTCGTAGTATCGGTTCAGCACGCGTGCCAAGTTATATAAGTATGCAGCCAACTTCTGCAGTTCGCATGTTTCTGAAAGTTCACGGATGAGTCCAGGAAACTCAGACACTTCTAAAAGTAGGGCGTGCTCTGCCTGCCAGTCATAGCCGCTATGCAGCTCAGGAACTATATTGCCGGCTTTGCTCAAAATACTCCGTATGCGAACAGCAGCGTACTGAACCGCCGGCCCGGAAAAGCCTTGCACATTAAACATACTATCCCAGTCAAATAGCACGCCCTTTTTACGGTCGGCCATAAAATCAGTAAACTTCACGGCCGCTAAAGCCACTGCGTACACATCATCCTCACTCCCACCCCGTGCAAATTCTTTGGCTTTTTTTTCGGCTTCATCGAGTAGTTCGCTGAGCAGCACTACGCCTTTTCGGGAGCTCATTTTTCCACGCTTGCCCTGCTCGTCCAACTGATCAACCAGCCCATGCCACAAATGGTAAATATTGTCTTTATAGCCAGCTTTCTTAGCCAGTGCGTTGAGCTGTCGAAAGTAAAAAGCCTGCTCTTGGCCGGTGTGTATAAAAACTTTTTCCGGGCTCCAGGTCTTATCGCGAAACTCCATAGTAGCAAGATCAGTCGTGGCATACAACGCTGTACCGTTTGTCTTGCGCAACATAATCGGCGTGTCGATACCAAATTCCTCAAGGTCAACCACGACCGCCCCGTCGCTCTCCTGTGCTACACTCTGGGCGAGCAACTCATCGACGAGTTCTTTACCGCGCGCCACAAACGCTGACTCGCCATACTCAAAATCCGTACTAATTCTCAGCCGCCGCATAATTTCGTGCATATGGTCAAAAGAAATTTTGTTGAACTGCTTGCTGTAGCTGATTGCTTCTTTTTCTCCGGATTCAAGCTTTTGCAGCCACGACTGCACTTCGTCGGCAATAGCATGCTCGTCCTGCTCTTTTTCGGCTTTCATGTCAGCAGTAATAGCGATGTAAACCCGTGCCAGTTCATTAATGCCGTTTTTGGCAAGCTGCTCTTTGGAGCTATAGCGCAAATATCCTACAACCCACTTGCCAAATGGCGTGCCTGCATCACCTACATGATTGTCGGTAACTACGTGATATCCATTCAAACGCATAACCTGCGCGACTGCCCAGCCCTGCAACGCGGAACGAATGTGTCCCACGCTGAATGGCTTAGCCATATTTGGGCTAGGAAACTCACATAATACGGTTACGCCTTTGCCTGAGTCATTTGCGCCGTATACCCCTTTGGGGGATTGCTTTATAGCATCGTTGATGGCGGTTGGGAACGCAGTGGTATGCAAACGTATATTGACAAAGCCGGGGCCTGCGACATCAACCTGCTTGATGCGGGCGTCTGTGCTAAGCTCTGCGGCTATCTTATCGGCTATTTCGCGTGGATTTTTATCTAGTTGTTTTGCTAGCTGCAGAGCAACGTTAGAA
Organism: uncultured Candidatus Saccharibacteria bacterium; assembly: GCA_964534095.1. Lineage (GTDB taxonomy): Bacteria > Patescibacteriota > Saccharimonadia > Saccharimonadales > CALMSM01 > CALMSM01. The sequence goes on along the minus strand of CAZHPF010000024.1, from coordinate 264 downwards.
GCATAGTCGCCAAATTGTTCATCAACACGCGTCAGGGCAATGCTAACTTCCACGTTGAATAATTTTTGGCATATGCCGGCGAGCGTCTCCTCAATTTTTTGTAACATGCCTACATTCTACCTTATTTTCGCGTCTTTGTCGGTGTTGTTGATGCATGGTACAGTGCCCAGACCACATAATACATACTGCCGATAAGCAGAAAAAACGTTGCCGTAGTAGTCAACGACTGCGGATGGTCAAGCGGATTAATCACCCGTTCACTGA
>CAZHPF010000023.1:0-11430 GCA_964534095.1 uncultured Candidatus Saccharibacteria bacterium | reverse complement strand
ACTGACTACCATGTAGCGCTCTTAAACGGAGAGACGGCAGATGTGAAGTCAGCCGCACATTTGCCCGAACCATCAAAAATCGCCACCATTGCTGAGCCGTGGGTCAAGGGTGAAATAGTTGTACCCAAAGAATATGTCGGGGCGGTTATCCAGCTGGTGTCTAGTAAACGAGGTCTCCAAAAGTCCTTGAGTTATGTCGATGCCCAGCTGGCGCTTGTGGCGTTTGAGGCACCGCTTGCAAACCTTCTGACTGACTTTTACGACCAGCTGAAAAGCGCTACCAGCGGCTACGGCAGTTTTAGCTACGAGCTGGACGATTATCGGATCGAAGATTTAGTGCGCGTTGATTTCTATGTAGCCGGAGAGATAGTCGGTGCACTCAGTGTTATGGCGCACCGCAGCGAAGCCCAAAAACTAGGGCGCGAAACCGTCGAAAAGCTCAAAGATGTCATTCCGCGCCAGAACTTCCAGGTGTCACTCCAGGCGGCTATCGGCGGCAAATTTATTGCCCGTGAAGACATTTCAGCGTTTCGCAAAGACGTTACCACCGGTCTATACGGCGGCGACGTATCACGCAAGAAAAAGGTGCTGGCCAAACAAGCCAAAGGCAAAAAGCGTCTCAAACGCTTCGGCAAAGTAGACATCCCCGCCGAAGCCTTCACTATCATGCTTAAACGGGACTAGTGATCCTTACAAAACGGTGAGCCTCATATGGCTTATGGTAAGATAGAAACAAGTGACGAGGCGACAAATCATGCAAATAAAAAAGCACTCCAGACAACACGCTGTGCTTTTCTGTCTAGTGTTCCTGATGGTTGCGGGAGCAGTGTTTAGATTCAGCGGAGTCTCGGCCGCCCCAGGTTCTGTGATTATTAACGAACTTATGTATAACCCCGGTACAGGAAACCAAGACGACGAGTTTATCGAACTCTATAACACTACAAGCAGCCCTATTGACTTGGAAGGATGGTGTTTCAGTGAAGGGGTGGTGCTCGTTACAAGCGCCCCAGACCCAGCGTGTTTTGAGGCTGGCACAACCATTGCAGGCAACGGATTTTTGGTAGTATCGCCTAACCCATCGCAAACGCAATCAACTTACGGGGTCAACACGGCAGCCAGCTATGCGGGCGCTAACTTATCAAATGGCGGCGAAACCATTACGTTAGTAGATAACGCAGCTACACCTATTAATTCTGCTACGTATGACGATACAGTGCCTTGGCCTACCAGCCCGGATGGTTCTGGCCCTTCTCTCGAGTTAAAAGATCCTGGTAGCGATAATTCGCAAGCTACTGCCTGGGGGGCAAGCATAGGCGGAGCGACACCAGCCGCTGAAAATAGCTACTTATCCTTGTCCCTCCCTGAAATTTCCAACATCAGTGAACCCAACAATGTTACTGCCAACCAAAGTGTTACCGTGCAGGCCACCGTGCAGAATGCTACGACAGTCAACCTTACGTACCGTATTAACTTTAGCAGTCAACAGACAGCCACCATGTATGATGATGGTGCCCATGATGACGGAGCGTCAGGAGACGGGATCTATGCTACAAATATTCCTGGTCAAGCGGCGGGGCAGCTTGTACGGTTTCGTATTGAAGCGTCAAATAACGATGGCGATAGTTCTAGTCCAAGCAGTGACGACTCAATGAACTATCATGGATATGTTGTTGAGGATCCCTCAAACTTAACCCAACTACCTCTCCTTCAGTGGTTTATGTCTGATGAAGATTATAACGATATGGATCAAAACCATCGTGAAGATGAACAAACTTTCCCGACGGTTGTCGTATATGGTGATCAGTTTTTCGATAACGCTACCGTACGAATCTATGGTGATACGAGTAAAGATCCTTCGATTGCCAAAGTGAGCTTAAACTTTGAGTTACCCAGCGGCTACCGGCTTACTATACCTGACAAAATTACTCGTGCGTTGAACGAGTTTAACCTGGAGTCAGACATAGGGGATTATACGCATGCCTTACAGCCGGTGGCTTGGCAAGTAGCTAGGGAGTTTGGCGTAGTGCCTATTCAGACAACTAAAGTCCGACTCGATCGTAATGGTAATTTTCATGGATTGTTCACGTTGGTGGAAAAGTATAATGGCGAGTGGCGGGATGCACACAATTATAGCACCGGAGCCCTCTACAAAGAGTGGAGTGATAAGCGTACCAGAGAAGAGGAAGATAATAGTGATATTGTATCGTGGCGTACTGAATTAGATAAACCACGCAGCGCTGCCAGGAGACAGTACGTATTTGATAATCAAGACATTCCGAACGCGCTAAATTTTATGGCTTTTCAATCAATTGTCCGTAACCACGATTGGCACATGCTCAGTAATACATACCAGTATCGTGACACTGAAGGGACGGGGCGATGGTCGCTCTTGCCGTGGGATGTAGATTTAAGCTATACGTTTCAAGGAAGTAACTTAATCAGTCCGTACGACAGGCCCGACTACATCCCAGCCTGGGCGCGCTGGCCTACCAACGCCGTATATGTGGAGCCTGACATGCGGCAAGCCTATTTTAGGCGGCTTCGTACGATGGCTGATGGATTGTATGCTAATGATAGGTACTTACAGCTTTTTAGAGAACAATATGATGAAATCGCTGACGACATTGATCTTGAAAATGCAAAATGGTGGCCCGGACGGAATAAGCAAGCGGACAAAGCAACAGTTGAGGCCGAAATCGCTAAGCATAAACAACGTATCTTGGTAAGGTATCGCCTAGGCTGGGCTGTGCCGCCTGCCCAGTCTGCGACGGAAGTTGTTGATATTGACACCGTTGAGGCTGGGAACTTACCTGAAGAGGGGTATGTGCTGTTAAAAAATAATGCCAGCGTAGCGGTAGATATTAGCAGTTGGTTACTAGAGGAACTCAGTTTTACATTTCCTGAAGGTGCAGTTTTACCGGCTGGTGGTACGGCGGTTGTTCCGAGAAATGACCTGATATATCGTACGGCTCATCCAGGTGAATATAACCTTGGCCAACTATCGCAGGACATATCGACCACCATAGAACATCTTACTTTAAAGCGTGACGATAACACAGTCGCAGATACTTGGGATAGCCCGGAGTTGTAAAGCATAAGGGTATTTAGTAATATGAAGAGTGAACAAAGAGGGCGAGCACAAAAATGGTAAACAAACTTAAACACCCACACGGTTTGTTGGTTGGGGGGATATTTCTAGCCCTTACATTTACGGTATTTATCTTTATGACTAGTGCGACGTTTGCGGCAGACGTGACCCTAACCGTTAACTCCACAGCTGTAGGCGATGATGCCAATGATACCAATCCTGGTGATGGTATCTGTGAGACCATCACGCCTGGTGAGTGTACCTTGAGGGCTGCTATCGCCGAAGCTAACCAACATGAAAACACTACCTCCTCGAGCAGTCACTTAATCGAGTTCGATATACCCGGCGCGACCCTACACACAATCGAAGAGTCATCTTGGGTAGGCTATCCCGTTGGTCGTAATATTACTATTGATGGGTATACACAAGATGGTGCTACCCAGAACACGGCGCCTTTCCCCAACCCCTTCAATGGTATGTTACGTATTGAGCTAAAGCAAATATCCGTGTACGGTAGCGGGAATATAGAGGTAAGAGGGCTTATTATGAATAGCACTGACAACTCAGTGCTTAGTGCCAATACCAATGGTTACAGTCTCACTATCAAAGGGAGCTATCTTGGTACGGATGCAGACGGACTGGCACTTGAGTATGCTCCTGATCCGATCGTACCTCTTATTAACTCCGGAGGAACAAACGGGACGCTAACAATAGGGGGTGAAAACCCCGAAGACCGTAACATACTTGCAGCCTATGATTCTGCTATAGCTTGCTATAACCCTTCGATCGAACTCAACGCTCGGAACCTGGTTATAAAGGGGAATTATATAGGTGTGGGGGCAGACGGGGTGACTTCTATCGCTTCTTCTGCAATATCACCAGTTTCTCTGGGGATAGGTGTGAGCGGCTGTGGTGATGTAATCATAGGGGGGTCTACGGCAGAAGAAGGGAACCTAGTTGAGAATATGAAAGGTGCAGGGATTAGTGCCAGTCTCAACTCCAGCCTCACCATTAGCTCCAACAGGATAGTGGGTAATACAACCGGAATAGTTATACAAAACTCCCAAAACGTTTTGATTGGAGGGGATAGCACGGATGGAAGAAATCTGGTCTCAGGAAATAACGGAGAGGGGATCGCGATACAGGATAGCAGCAACGCTGCCGTTCGGGGTAATTATATCGGGGTAGCGGATGATGGAACTACCCCGCTTGCAAATGGCGCTACTGGTATCAGTGTAAGTAACTCCACAGATGTAACTATCGGCGGTACAGGCGCGGGGGATTCAAATGTAATTGCCCATAACGGCAGTAATGGGGTAACAATTCAAGGGTCTGGCAGTATAGTGTCGGTGCTATCGAACTCAATCTATAGCAACGATGATTTAGGAATAGATTTAGGTGGTGATGGCGTTACGGCAAACGATGCTGAAGATCCTGATACAGGCCCGAATGTTTTACTCAACTTTCCTTCACGAAAGAGTGTCGTTGAAAATGGCGGCAATACTGAGGTGGAGTTTGTAGCTGATGTTCCTGCCGGGAGCTACCGCATAGAGTTCTTCTCCAATACAACTGCGGATCCGTCAGATAACGGGGAAGGTGAAACTTACCTAGGGTCAACCAATATCACCTCATCGGGCAATGGAAATGAGGAATTTAGCTATACCCTCACGGGCATAACAGGTGTCTCGAATTTGGCGATGACTGCTACGGAAATTGATGGCGATAGCCCTTCGGGCTTTGGGTCTACTAGTGAATTTGGTGCAGAGTACCAACCTTTTTCTGATCTTTCTCTGACAAAAACTATCGATAACCCTGAAGATTACCAACCCGGCGGGAGTGTAGATTATACAGTAACTCTAACTAATAATGGCCCTGACCCACAGGATCTTAACGAGCTGAATGATATATTTGCAGGGAGAGTATTATTTTATGACTTATTGCCTCCAGATCAGACCGTAGATGAGACGCCACTTTCGCCGTTTAACCCAAACAATACTACGGACGCTTCGTGTATATGGGGTGGGCCAGGGTCGGCGGGGAGTCTTCTCGGTTCAGTAGACTATCCCACATATAGTGTTCTGGTTTGTGCCTATAGTGGGGGATCCTCGCAGTTATTAAGTGAAAACGAAAGCTTCCCTATAACCTTTACCGCGGAACTGGCCAACGACTCTGGTTTAAACTACGCCAACTACGCATATACAGGAGCGCTCGGTACTAATGACAGTGAGTTTGTGGAACATGGCGAAGCAAACTGTGATGGGATGGGCACCATAACATGTTTCATAGAAAACCCTATTAATAACTTTGCATATGCTGGTGCTCCAACCGACGTAGCTGTTACGCAGACTTTCAATGGAGCTAATCCTCTTATCCCAGGCAGCACAGTGAGTTACACGGTTACATTTACCAATAATGGGTCAGGCGACGTAAATCTTGCCAATTACCCCGTTGGTAACACTACGACTTTGCTTACTGGCCTCTACCCAGCCGGAAGTCTCACTTTTACCGGCACTCCAACAACCGATGTGATTTGTGTGGATAATGGGCCAGGTAGTAATGTGTATCTTGCTGCTGCTGCAAGCGATCATCCTAATTATCAGTTACTAGCCTGCGGCTACTTTGGCGAAAGTCAGATTCTGGCTCAAGGTCAATCATTTCAGGTAGTGCTTAATTTAACTGTGAATGATACTCCGGCCCCAGCTTTTAACAACTACCTGTTCCATGTTGCAACTGTCGCTGACCCAGATTCAGCCGCTCTCTTTGGGCTTATTACTAGCGCAACAGGAGATATCCTTGATTCTGTATCTGGCAACAATAACTTTACACGGCTAGTGTACTCTGATACCCCTTTACCTGACGATAACGATGCTGACACTGGCGGCACAGACAGTAATGACTCTCTTCTAGACACCGGGCAAGCATCAGGGCTGTACATAGTTGTAGCGGTTGTACTTGTCGGCATTGCCGGAGTGAGTCTATTTGGCCAAAAACACGGCCAGTCGAGGTAATCTAGCATGAACCGGCGAGCAACCTCGTATCCAAAAAAAGTAGGGCAATGGCTCAAAGTGCACCCATTCGTTGTTATGTTGTGTATCGTGATTCTGCTGGCGTTAGGTTCGCAAATTGAACGGTTTATACACAAAGGCACAATACTGGGCTACTCCGTACGATCTACGCGTACCAACAATATACAGTCCGCCGCTCTCAGCGATCAGCAACGAGGGAATGCTGCAAAAAACAGCAAAGTCTGTCAAGCTGTTTCGGCAGATGCCGTAGAGGATATCCTGAATCAACCAGTCGAAACTTTAACTGGCTTTTCTCCACCGGCTCATAGTATGAGTAACTTTTCTAGCTGTGCCTATCAAACTATCACCAGCGACCAAAGCCAGCGCACAGTAATCCTTAGCATACGAACGGTCGATTCAGTAGCATTGGCTCAACAGACAATTGACCGTATTAAGCAGCGTGGCGGCACAGTAGTAGATGGTGCCGGCGACCAGGCTGTTTATCTTGAGGAGTCTGGCCAGCTCACCGCCAGAAAAGACAAAAGACTCGTCACTGCCACCGTTAGCGGGCAGGGAAATCAAGAGGTTAGTAGTAAAACAGCCACAATTAAGTTCGCTAAACTACTGCTCAAAGCGGCCTAAGCTTTGAGTTGCAAGCGTCTGAGTTCGCGCACTACCTGTTCGCCGTGTCCCAGCGGCGTCACTCGGCCATAAGTCTTTACGATATTCCCCGAAGGGTCAATGATAAATGTTTTACGCAATATGCCCTCATTGCCAAACATTTTTTTACCCCAGGCTCCATACGCTTCAATGGTGTTACCAGTTGAGTCGGATAGTAGCGTGAAGTTTAGTTTGTGTTTAGCTTGAAACTTACGATGACTATCCTCATCGTCTTTGCTGATACCTACTACTTGGGCGCCCAAAGTTATGAGCTCGTCATTGGCATCACGAAGACTGCAGGCTTCAACCGTACAACCTGGCGTGTCGTCTTTAGGGTAAAAATACAGCACCAGCCAGCCGCCCGCAAAGTCATTTAGCGTACGTATTTGGTTATCTTGGTCTGGAAGTGCGAAGTTAGATGCTTTCATATTTACCCTAGTTCTGATATAACTGTACCATGGAAAACAGCCTAAAGCATCTTGCTGAGTTTGAAAAAATCCTGACCCACTACGCGATTTCTGAAACCAGCAAGAAAGTGTTGACTGCCACAAAACTGGCGCTCATGGTCGGCCCTTCGTCGGTTGGTCGCAATGCCATTATTCGTGAACTCGTGCATCAAGGCGGCTATCGGTTTTTAGTGTCAGACACTACGCGCGCAAAACGTATTAACGATGGTGTACCCGAACAAAACGGCGTAGAGTATTGGTTTAAATCTGAGGAAGAAGTATTCGCAGCAGTGAAAGCAGGCGAACTCATCGCCCCAGCCATTATCCATGCCCAGCAGGTATCCGGCATTAGCGTTCATGAGTTCGAAAAAGCTCGTGACCAGCGACTAGTAGGCATTACTGATATTGAGACAGTCGGAGTCGATGATATTGTAGCCGTCAAACCGGACGCGTTCCCTATTTTTGTATTGCCACCAAGTTTTAAAGAATGGCAAAAACGTCTCCATAAGAGAGGCACAATGACCAAGGCAGAGCATTGTCGACGTATGAAAAGTGCTGTTGGAGAGTTCCAGCATGCTTTAGAAGTCGGCTATTACCACTTCATTATTAACGACGACCTTAGCCATGCAACCGCGCAAGTGAATGCCGTCACCGCAGGGCGTCTTGACAGAATCGCAGAAAGAGCTGGTCGTGACTTAGCGGCCAGCCTTTTAAAAGATACGCAAGCCTATCTGGCCAAAGCTGGCACTCTTGACTGACGAGTGCTAGCAAGCTATACTACTGCTATCATGACAGAGAGACAAATTAAGCTGTTAGCCGCCGTAGTAGAGCAGTATGCAGAGGTAGCCAGCCCCGTTGGCTCGTCACTACTCGCCAGAGCATTTCACGTCTCTTCGGCTACGATTCGTTCGGAAATGGCCGAGCTGGAACGGCTGGGCTATATCATGCAGCCTCACACTAGCGCCGGTCGCGTACCAACCGACAAAGGCTATCGGTTCTATGTGAACAATATGGTTAAAGATAGTGGAAACTCTCCTGCTGAACGACGCGGTGAGCGTGCGCTGACCGCACGGGTAGAGGGCGGCGGGGTACCAGAGCGTACTATTCGTAACGCCGTAGATACGCTTGTGGAGCTCACGCATAACTTAGGACTTGCTACGATTGGCGACCAGCTCTATATCGCAGGCTTGAGTAATCTTTTTGGACAACCGGAGTTTCTGGCTGTCGGCCAGGTTCAGCAAGTCGCACGACTGCTGGATAACCTGGAGCCATGGTTGCGCGAAGCTGCGCCTAACGAACCGCTCAGCGTTTATATCGGTGCCGAAAACCCCATTGGCAGAAGTGCCCAGTGCAGTCTGATTATCAGCCGGTTCCGAAGCCCATACTCAGACAAAAGTTACGTAGGTGTGTTGGGGCCTACCCGCCAAAGCTACCGCGAGGTCATGCAGCTTGTCGAGCACACTGGAAGAACACTGGAGTCAGCTCTGTATGAGTAAAAAACAATCCCACACGCCCCAGCCCACAGAGCTTGAACAAGAATTACAAGCCCAAGTTGAAGCCCTTACTGAAGCGCTTCAGCACGAGCGAGCCGATAGCGCCAACATCCGTCGTCGCCACGACGAGCAAGTATCCGGCCTCAAAAATATAATCAAAGCAAGCGTGGTTCGCGAACTGCTCCCCGTCATTGATAACTTCGAAAGAGCTCTCAAGCATGTACCGGCAGACCTCAAAAATAATGAATATGTTAAGGGCGTGCAAAGTGTCGTCAAGCAGTTCGAAAAAGCGCTCAGCGATATGGGCGTAGTACGCATTAACACTACCGGCGAAATATTTGATCCGCGCTTACATGAAGCCGTCAGTATGGAAGATAGTCAGGGTGACACTGAAGTTGTGAGCGAAGAACTGCAATCCGGCTATACGTTAGGCGACGAAGTTATCCGCCACGCCATGGTTCGCGTCAAAATGGAGAAAGCTGCTAAACAAGCTGGAACGGTGTAAATTGGCACTCTTGACTATTGAGTGCTAATTATTTATACTGGCAGTGTACTCAATAGAGTGCTAATATATTTGTAGCATCTCAGCATGTAATGTAAGTAAAGGAGAGTAAAACTATGGGTAAAATCATCGGAATCGACCTCGGTACCACTAACAGCGCTATGGCAGTGATGCAAGCCGGCAAGGCCGAAATCATCGCTAACGGTGAAGGTAACCGTACGACACCCAGCGTCGTTGCAGTCAACAAAGGCGGTGAACGTCTAGTTGGCCAGGTAGCACGCCGTCAGCAAGTGACCAACTCAGCCAATACTGTTTATGAAGTAAAACGCCTGATTGGCCGCAAGTTCAGCGATAAAGAAGTCCAGCGAGACCTTAAGCTTATGGGCTACGAAATCGTCAAATCCGGCCAAAGCGTAAAGGTAAAAATGGGCGACAAAGAATACAGCCCCGAAGAAATCAGCGCCATGGTACTTGGCAAGCTTAAGGCCGATGCCGAAAGCTTCCTGGGCGGCCAAGTTACTGAAGCCGTTATTACCGTACCTGCTTACTTTGATGACTCCCAACGCCAAGCTACCAAAGACGCCGGTAAAATAGCCGGGCTGGAAGTAAAGCGTATTATCAACGAACCAACTGCCGCCGCGCTGGCCTATGGACTAGACAAAGCCGACAAAAAAGATGAAAAAATTGCCGTCTATGACCTCGGTGGGGGTACTTTCGATGTGTCTATCTTGGAGCTAGGTGATGGCGTGTTTGAAGTTAAATCTACCAACGGTGATACCCACCTGGGGGGTGCCGACTTTGACCGTGTCCTGGTAAATTATTTTGCCGACGAGTTCAAAAAAGAACATGGCTTGGACATCAGCGACGACAAAGCTGCCATGCAACGGCTGCGCGACGAAGCAGAAAAAGCCAAGATCGAACTGTCTACTACTACGGAAGTTAATGTCAATCTGCCATTTTTGACCGCTGACGCTGATGGGCCAAAACACTTTGAACACAAACTGACCCGTGCCAAACTTGAGAGCTTGGTTGGCGACCTGGTCGACAAGACCGCTATCCCTTGCGAGAAAGCACTCAAAGACGCTGGCCTCAAAGCCAGCGATATCGATGCAGTCGTTTTAGTTGGTGGTATGACCCGCATGCCAGCCGTACAAGAAAAGGTCAAAAAGATCTTTGGCAAAGAACCGATGAAAGGTGTCAACCCCGATGAAGTCGTGGCCATTGGCGCGGCTATCCAGGGCGGTGTGCTGCAAGGCGACGTCAAAGACGTATTACTGCTGGATGTTACGCCCCTGTCACTTGGCATTGAGACACTCGGTAGTGTCGCGACTAAACTGATCGAACGCAATACTACAATCCCAACCAGCAAATCAGAAGTATTTAGCACAGCCGCAGACAACCAACCACAGGTAGAAATTCACGTCGTACAGGGCGAACGCGAAATGGTGGCCGACAACAAGTCGCTCGGCCGGTTCGTACTCGACGGTATTCCGTCTGCGCCACGCGGCGTCCCGCAGATTGAAGTGACATTTAATATCGATGCCAACGGCATTTTGAACGTCACAGCCAAAGACAAAGGTAGCGGTAAAGAGCAATCGATTACTATCCAAAACAGTGGCAATTTGGACAAAACCGAAGTCGAAAAAATGGCCAAAGAAGCTGAGACTCATGCCGACGAAGACAAGGCAAAGCGCGAAGCAATTGATGCCCGCAACCAGCTTGACAGCGCTGTCTACCAAGCAGAAAAAATGAAGTCCGATAATAAAGACAAGCTAGGCGAAGATGATATCAAAACGCTTGACGAAGCTGTAGAGACAGCCAAAAAGGTTGTGGCAGACGAAAAAGCCGACAAAGATACGCTCGAAGCCGCCGCCAAAGAATTGACTGACAAAATTATGCCCGTCGGTGCCAAAATGTACGAACAGGCCGCCAAAGAAGAAGCTGACAAATCAGAAGCTGACGACAAGAAAAAGTCCAACAAGAAAGAAGAACCCGTAGAAGGTGAAGTTGTCGATTCTGAGTCAGATCCGGAACAAGACAAGAAGAAAGAAGACTAGTCCTCGTCCAACACGTAGACAGGTTAGAATTAAAACCTGTCTACAGATGGCACGGGGTAGGGTAGAATGATATGGTGACAAAACGTGATTACTACGAAGTGCTGGGAGTGAACAAAAGCGCTTCAGCCGATGAGATTAAAAAAGCTTTCCGGCGGAAAGCAGTAGAACTGCACCCCGAT
>CAZHPF010000022.1:0-11507 GCA_964534095.1 uncultured Candidatus Saccharibacteria bacterium | reverse complement strand
ACGCTTATCGCGATAGCGCGAGCCGCTAAAGCCAAGAACGCACCACTCTTGATAGAGGTGAGCCAAGGAGAAGTTGACGCGTTGGGTCTTGAAAATGTTCGTGATATGGTCGATAACTACAAGCAAGAATATGGTGTTGAAATGTATATCAACCTGGATCATAGTCCCAGTGTGGCAGCGGCCGTCGCAGGTATTGAGGCGGGATATGAGTTTATACATATTGACATCAGCCAGGCGCGCAAGACAGCGACGCTTGAGGAAATCATTACTGAAACCCGTCAGATTGTCGAGTATGCCCGGTTGACTGGCGCGTTGGTCGAAAGCGAACCGCACTATTTTGGCGGTGGGAGCAACCTTTTTACGGAAGCGATTGACTACAATGAAGTCAGGAAAACGTTTAGTACACCGGAAGACGCCCGGCAGTTTGTGGAAGCTACCGGTATTGACACGTTTGCTGCCGCGATTGGTAATCTTCATGGAAAGTATCCCGTGCCCAAAAAACTCGACGTAGACTTGCTTACTCGCATACGAAAGGCGATTGATTGTAATATTTCACTGCACGGTGGCAGCGGCACGCCCGGACATTATTTTGTCGATGCGGTCAAAACTGGCGTTACTAAAATCAACATCAACACCGACCTGCGGGTAGCGTACCGCCAAACCCTGGAGCGTGTCTTGGCCGAACATAAGTCAGAGTATGCTGTAGTAAAACTCATGGATGAAGTGATCGACGCCGTCCAAAAAGTGGTTGAGGACAAACTGGAAATGTTTAATGCTATCGGCAAGGCACAGCCATAAACTTGCGTACATTCAAGCAGGTAGGTATCATAAAAGCGTAAGCAGTAATCAAAGGCGGGGTATGGCACTAGAAGTATTATCGGTCGGTGATGTAGTAACAGATGCGTTTATTAAGCTGTTTGATAACCGTGCCCATACGTACAAAAACGAGTTTGGCTCATGGATTGCCATGCCATTTGGCGCAAAAGTACCGTTCGAAGAAGCGGTAGTAGTAGAGGGGGTAGGCAATGCAGCCAACGCTGCCGTATGTTTTGCGCGGCTAGGCGTACATAGCGGACTCGTCAGTAATGTAGGGAGCGACGCGTTCGGGCGCGACATTATCAATGCTCTGGAAGATAACCGGGTGGATACCCGCTTTGTACGCATAAACAAAGGCAAGACCAGTAACTATCATTATGTACTGTGGTACAAAGACGAACGAACCATTTTAATCAAGCACGAGGAATACAACTACCAGTGGCCCCGCTTCACTGCAAGCGACATACCGAAATGGCTGTATTTTAGCTCTATCAGTAAAAACGCACTCGACAAATACCACGATATGGTAGTTGATTGGCTGGAAGATAATCCTACGGTAAAACTGGCATTTCAGCCGGGTACATTTCAGCTTGAAGCCGGCGCTGCACGGCTCAAAGCCTTATACGCACGAACAGAAGTTGTGATCATGAACAGAGAAGAAGCGGTCTTAGTTACCGGTAAAGATCACGCTGATATCCCGGCGCTTTTAACAGCGCTTCATAAGCTGGGGCCTAAGATAGCCGTTGTGACGGATGGTCCGGCCGGCGCCTATGCATCTGACGGCACTTCACGGTTCAAGATGCCTCCGTATCCTGATCCTAAGCCTCCGTTAGAGCGTACCGGTGCTGGCGATGCGTTTGCCTCAACGCTGGTTGCAGCACTCGTAAAAGGCAACACGCTTGAGGGAGCTTTGCAATGGGCACCCATTAACTCCATGAACATTGTGCAAAATATCGGTGCGCAAGAAGGACTGCTTACCGAGGAAAAACTGGAAGCGTTCTTAAGAAAGGCTCCGAAAGCATTCAAACCGGAGCAGTTTTAGCCTAAGTCGGCTATTTGCTGGTGAATAGTTCTACGGAATTTTCGCTGGCCAAATACTCCAAGTATTGTTCCTGCCGAAAGTCCTGCCAGCGCAACGCGTCGAACTACAGGGCTTCGGGAAAGCGGGCTTGCTAGTACTACCGATGACACGCCTTGTATTTGGGTTTTGCGTTTGTTGATTCCGATGGCATCGCCAGAAACCCCAAACTTTCTATAAGCGCTTGCCAATTGCCTGTCGTGAGCAATAGCCTTATCCCGAACGGCGGAAACAACCATATTAGCTCCAACCACCACACCTGTTATAGGATCCTCCTGGCGAATAGCACGCGCCATAATACCGCCTAACCCGCTGTAATATTTCAATTTGTCAGCAAGAGGGTCGCGGAAAGAGGCTGCAGTTCGTGGTAGGCCAGGGGCAAGCTCCCTCGCTCTTCCCGCATCATGCCCGTCACTGGCATCGGTTAGCCAAGCCACGGTATCAAGCACGGTTACAGGCCAGTTAGGTTCTGTGGCGCCGATTGCCAAGCCTACAGGTATTGCTGTTGCCAGACGAAAATTCGTTGCTATATCGGCTCGTCGCTGTAAACGATGGGCTTCTGTAGTAGCAGTATAGGCGTGAAGGAATTCAGTACCTGGACTCATTGCTGGATACTCTACTTACCCGGAAAGCTCAATGCAAGCACAAGCAGGTTTACATGGGTGGGTCTTCGGTGCTAAACTGGTAGCAGTAACGAGGGTAAACAAAGAAACGTGTGCAAATTGATTGCAGAACTGGTGGGAGCTGACAAGCAGATCGTGAGTGAGGTTGTGCGCCGACTGGAGTTGGCCAGTGGGCAGCCCGGCATAGATGTTCGCTTGACAGGGGAAATATACGGTCAGATGCATATGAAGATGCGCGAACTAGGCCTTGACCCGAGCGACACAACTGCTAAGGAGCTGTATCAGGGGCTGCTAGGGCTTGCCGATTTACACGACCAGTTCTTGGCTCGGCGTCTAGGGGTAGTAGACCGTACCAACGCCGAAGAAGTATTGTCTGCGGTTGCTATGGTTATAAACAGGCTGCACATGCCGCGGCAAGCGTGGGTAATCAAAGGAAGCGTTATCAAAAAACTTCTCAAGGCAAACCCGCCAAAACAGCTGATGCAAACGCTCCATTACCGCTCGATCGAATCCATGCTCAAACGAGAACCGGCACGGCTACTGTTAACAATGGCTCGTCATATTGAGCAAGACAAGTGGCAGCAACGTTACAGCCAAGCATGCAGTCGTTTGCAATCAGGTGATTTCGAGCAGCACAACATAGAAGTCACCTATCTGGACGAACTAAAATGGTCGGCCGTTATCCAGGCAGTGGCGCCAATATTCCATACCAACAGCTTCTACTGCGTAGAAAGCGGCTCAATCTTCATTACACCTTTGCCGGCACGCGGAAAGCACGGACTGACGCTTGCGACCCTTATGATAACGCTTCACTACATTAATGAAATAAGAACTCAAAGTACCTATCTCAAGTTTTATCAGCCAATGCCGGGCTTTGGCCAAAAAGTAGAGGCCGTTGTCAAAAAAAGCTCTACCGACCATATCCTCCTGGCGGGTCAAGCCATCCAATGGCGTATTGTCCACAAATACTATGGTACTAGCACGCGCCTACTTCACCCTGAAGTGTTTGAACCGCACGTCCAACCGGAAGATTTAGCATACCGCAAAGCCGAACAAATATTGTATCGGCTTGAACCGGCATTGCACTTTTGGCATAACCTTGACTATGTCGGCGTGAGCCATAATAACCACCCGATAAGCTTTAATCTGATGGACATGGTGCTGAATCTGCTCAACGACATCCCCTATGAGAAA
The DNA here is from genome assembly GCA_964534095.1 of uncultured Candidatus Saccharibacteria bacterium. GTDB lineage: Bacteria > Patescibacteriota > Saccharimonadia > Saccharimonadales > CALMSM01 > CALMSM01. The sequence continues at coordinate 7,796 of CAZHPF010000022.1, read as the reverse complement.
CGACTCAATTATCATATGCGCGATGCGCTGTGGAATGAGCTGTTGATACGCTACGTTGGGCAGCGTTCGCTTGAGCGGCAGTTGTTGCAGCATCTTAACGATCAAACGCTCGGTCAAGTTGCCTTTGTCCCCGATATGGAATTTGTTGTATGAAGCCGCTACCCAATACTACGAAAATCCAGTATGCCATTTGCGTGTCTGGAGCTGCTAGCGGCACCACCGTAGAAAATTCCAAGCGGCTGGCCGAAAGACTGGGCACTGCCATCGCCAAGCGAGGCCATGTTACTACGACGGGTGCTACGGTTGGGTTACCCTACTTTGCTGCCAAAGGCGCCAGTGAGGCGGGGGGTATGAGCATTGGCTTTTCGCCTGCCGTAAGTATGCGCGAGCATTTGCGCAAATACCGCTTGCCATATAAACACTTTGACTTTATTAGCTACACAGGCATGGATTATGTGGGGCGGGATAGTTACCTCACCCAGTCATCAGATGCTGTTATTACGGTGGGTGGTCGTTTTGGCAGCCTTCATGAATTCGTGACTGCCCTCGAAGCCCACAAACCTTGTGGCGTACTGATAGATAGCGGTGGCACAGCCGATGTTATCCCGCAGTTAATGCGTGTATTGAGTCCGCCTAAGGGCTATAAAGTCATTTTTGATGAAAACCCGGAAAACCTTGTGCAGCGGATTGTCGACATCTTGGATGAAGAATTCAAAGACGTACGCGATCAAATTGCCCGTGACGAGCACTGGTTTGTTGAGCCAAAAAAACCTCACCGGGCTGGCTAACTATCATAACTGGCTCATCTTTGCTACGATGAGAGGATGAGCAATGCATTTCGCTTAACTTCTGACTATAAGCCAACTGGTGACCAGCCGACGGCCATTAAACAACTCGTAGAGGGGCTACGAGGTAATGAAAAAGAACAGACACTCCTCGGCGTAACAGGCAGTGGTAAGACGTTTACTATGGCCAACATTGTGCAGCAGGTTCAGCGGCCAACGCTGGTGCTTTGCCACAACAAAACGTTGGCGGCGCAACTCTACAGTGAATTTAAAAGCTTTTTCCCCAAGAATGCGGTGCATTATTTTGTCAGTTACTTTGATTACTACCAGCCGGAAGCCTACATTGCCCGCTCAGATACTTATATAGAAAAAGACAGCCAGATTAACGAAGAAATTGATCGGCTGCGACACGCGGCTACGGACGCACTGCTCAGCCGCCGCGACGTGCTTATCGTGGCAAGTGTGAGCTGTATTTATGGTATTGGATCGGTTGATGACTATGACGGTATGGCTGTCGTTGTGCAGCAGGGCGAGCGCCGCGTACGCGATAAGTTGCTTCGCCAACTCATGGACATTCAATATCAGCGTAATGATGTGGATTTTCATCGTGGTACGTTCCGGGTTCGGGGCGACGTAGTCGACGTGTTCCCGGCAGGTGAAGAGGTGGCCTACCGGCTGGAGTTTTTCGGGGATGAAGTGGAGCGCATTACTCAGATAGAGCCGTTGACCGGCGAGATTACGGCGAAACCGGACAGTATCAAAATCTTTCCTTCTAGTCACTATGTCACGCCCCAGGAAAAGCTCAAGCAGACGCTAGGGAAGATACAGCAAGAACTAGACGAACGCTTGGCGTACTTCAAAACCCACGGCAAACTTCTGGAAGCGCAACGCCTTGAGCAGCGCACCCGCTTTGACATAGAAATGATGGAGGAGACCGGTTTTGTCAAAGGCATCGAGAACTATTCACGCTATCTTACGAACCGTGAGCCGGGCGACCAACCCGCTACGTTATTAGATTACTTTCCGGATGATTTTTTGATGTTTATTGATGAATCACACATGACCGTGCCGCAAGTCCGTGGTATGTATAACGGTGACCGGGCGCGTAAAGAAACACTCGTAGAGCATGGTTTTAGACTGCCCAGCGCCCTGGATAATCGTCCATTGACCTTTGTAGAGTTTGAAAAGCATGTCAACCAGGTTATCTATGTGAGCGCAACGCCGAGCGATTACGAATTGTCACGAAGCCCTGAACCGGCGCAACAAGTCATTCGGCCGACTGGCCTTATTGATCCGCCTATTGAAGTTCGGCCGGTGGATGGACAGGTTGATGATTTGATTGCCGAAATTCACGACCGTGTGTCTAAGCACCAGCGGGTACTCGTGACGACCCTCACAAAACGAATGGCCGAAGACCTTACGGAATACCTCGGGGAGCTCAATATAAAGGTTACGTATCTTCACAGTGACGTTGATACCTTAGACCGGACTGATATTTTGCGGGACTTACGCTTGGGTGTATATGACGTTGTGGTGGGGATTAACCTGCTCCGCGAAGGACTTGATCTGCCGGAAGTATCGCTAGTGGCGATTTTAGACGCTGACAAAGAAGGGTTTTTGCGCAGCGCAGCAGCACTCATCCAGACCGTTGGGCGAGCTGCGCGGCATATTGAAGGCCGTGTCATTATGTACGCCGACCATGTGACAGGCAGCATGCAGCGTACCATCGATGAAACCGATCGCCGCCGCAACATCCAGCAGGAGCACAATAAAAAACACAATATTACACCCCAAGGGATTGCTAAAAATATTGAAAAAGGCCTGCGCCCTGATTTGCCCGAAGAGGCCAAAAAAGCCAAGCTTGACCTCAAGAAGATTCCGAAGGATGAATATCATCGTTTGATTGAAGATCTTACGTCGCAGATGGACATCGCTTCTGCTAACTTGCAGTTTGAGCAAGCCGCTGAATTACGCGATATCATTGCTGATGTTAAGTCAAAACTGTAACCCGGCTGATTTCGCTTGTGGATAACTTAATTGACATTGGCTGTAGCCAGGCATACGATGAGACTATATAAGGAGGGGTTTATGTCAAACGTATTATCAAGTCGTCACTTGCAGGGGACGACTCATTATATTACCGAGTATATTTTGATGCTCGCGAGCTTATTCGGATTAGTGGCGAGCGCGATTCTCATGGTGTTTTCTATTTGCAACCTGTTAAAAAATGGTGAGGTTGCCGGACTGTCTACCACCAGCGGTATTAGCTCTGTGGTCGCCTTCGTAGTATTCGGCTTACTATATTACTGTTTGAGTAAGCGGGTACGTGCCGAGGAAATTAAAACACCTGCTGTCGTGGGGCACAAAGCACGCAGCGTAGTGTTTGTGTTGGCGAGCCTATCAGCATTCGGGTGGTTCGTAGGCTTTACGATTACCAGTGTTTACTTTTTAATCAGCCCGATTGCCGTAAAAAGCGCCTCCTACTCCGATAACTTCGTAAGCGTCTTTTTGCCGGCTGTGTTTGCGGCGGTAGTGATTGCACTGTCGTATGCTAGTGTTGCGAAGACCGCAACGACCAGATATGTAGCCAAATTTTCTTCTGCGGCGCTATTAGTCGGAGCTATCCTGGCTATCGTGACTCTCTCGGTTTCTATTGCCAAAAAAGACCAAAAGCCGACACTCAAGCAGGGTGAAAAGTGCACCTATGCCAACTATACTAAGGAAAAATGTAGTTACAATGATTACCAAGACTATAACGAAGAGACATATCCAAGCTCTTATCGTAGTTCCCCTACCACTGACTACAATAACTACCAGTACGAAAGTCAACTAAACAGCATTTACGACAACTAGATACGGTTCTCGGCACTCTGCTATACTATGCTAAATGGCAAAACTGACACGTGATGACATATTACATCTTGCCCGTCTGGCACGGCTCAAACTCTCCGATGAAGAGATTGAGAAACTGCAGCAGGAATTAGGCTCGATTCTTGGATACGTCGAACAATTACAGCAAGTAGACTTGAAAGGCCTAACGCCCACTACGCAAGTAACAGGTCTCACCAATGTTTTTCGTGAAGACGAGGTAGTTGACTACAGCGCAACACCAGACAAACTGGTGAAGCTTGCGCCCGCTCCGCAAGCCGATAATCATATCAAGGTCAAGAGAATGGTGTTATGAGTCAGTGGCTGGCGATTACTGACATTGCTGCGCAGGTAGCTCATGGTGAGGTCCGAGCCGCTGAGATGGTAGAAAAAGCCTTGGGTTTTATTGATGATAAAGATGAGTACAAAACGGTTATCGCAAAGACCGCTGAACGGGCACGAGAACAAGCCGCAGCTATTGATAACGCCGTCGTCGCCGGAAAACCAGTTGGCAGACTAGCTGGCGTACCATTTCTCGCCAAAGATAATTTTTTGGTGTACGGGGCGGAAACCACAGCCGCGAGCAACATCTTAAAAGGCTTTACTGCACCTTATCAAGCGACTGCTGTTGAGAAACTGGAAGCAGAAGGGGCAATCTGCGTGGGTAAGGCCAACATGGACGCGTTTGGTCACGGTACTTCCACGGAAAATAGTGATGTGATGACTACTAAAAATCCCCATGACTCGACCAGGGTTCCAGGCGGCAGCAGCGGCGGCAGCAGTGCGGCGGTAGTGCTGGAACTTGTACCGTTTGCGACCGGCACCGACACTGGAGGCTCAAGCCGTCATCCGGCAAGCTTGTCTGGCTGTGTAGGATACAAACCAACCTATGGGTTGATATCTCGATCGGGCGTTGTCGCTATGGCGAGCAGTACTGACACGATTGGATTACTGACAAACACGGTTGATGACTTAGCGGTGCTGGTTGACATTTTGGCGGGCAAAGACACCTTGGATGCTACTTCGATTGAACGTGATCCCAAAGGGTATACCCATCTGGACACGGCCGTAAAAGGTAAAAAAGTCGGTATTGTGAAAGAATGGCTGGCAGAAGGTGTTGATCCGGACGTTAAGCGTACTATTGAGACTGCAATAAAGAAACTTGCTGAAGCCGGTGCGGACATACAGGAGCTAAGCTTGCCATCTTTGCCTTTAGCATTAGCAGTGTACTACATTGTTATACCCGCAGAAATTAGCAGCAATTTAAGCCGCTATGACGGACAACGCTTCGGACATCATGATACGGAAGCAGAAGACTTAGAAAGAAGCTATCTTTCGGCTCGCGGCACAGGGTTTGGCACCGAAGCAAAGCGGCGCATTATGATCGGCACGTATGTACTCAGCAGTGGTTACTACGACGCGTTTTATAACACCGCGCAAACTGTCCGCACCAAGCTTATCAACGAGTTCGCCGATGCATTTAAGCAGGTCGATTTTTTGGTTGGCCCTACTGCGCCCAATGTTGCATTTACTATTGGCGAACGAGTAAATAACCCGTTGGAAATGTATTTAGAAGATATCATGACAGTAGCGCCAAGCTTGGTTGGCGCGCCAGCAGTCAGTATCCCAGCCGGCACAGTTCACGGCCTACCAGTCGGATTGCAAATAGTAGCACCTCAACGGGCAGACAGGCAACTCCTTGGTATTAGCAAAGCGTTCGAGGAGCTGATGGCATGAGAGTACGCATCCTTCCTAAACGCAACCTAAAGGTCAGTCGGTTCCTGGCTAGCTGGCAAGAGCTGCAGGGTTACTGCAAAAACAAGGCTACCTGGCCGCAAGCCGTGTTGAACGCCGACAAATTACTGGATGCCGCTCTTAAGAAACGACGCTTCAAAGGCAAAACTATGGGCGAGCGTTTGGTGGCTGCCCAAAACAATCTTTCCGACAACGACATGGTGTGGACAGCACACAATATGGCCAAGCGTATTCTGGATGCTCCCCCTGGTATCACATTGCGTGAACGGGACGTCAAATTAGCATTAATTGGGTTTCGCCAAGCTCTCAAAGATTTGGGAGCGTTTTCTGACGCCATGTACAAGCGCGATACTATGTCATCAGACGAGGAAAGCTCCTCATGATATCCCAAGAGATCCTGAAACAATACCGGACAACCATAGGGATTGAATGTCACGTCCAGTTCAATACTACGACAAAGTTATTTTCTGCGGCCAGCAACAATGCACGCGATGCCCGGCCGAATACTCTCATCAACCACATTGATTTTGGTATGCCCGGCGCATTGCCGGTACTGAATAAAAAAGCGGTTGAATATGGCGTACGAGCTGCCTTTGCGCTCAATACGGAGCCAGAAACAGAAAGCACCTTTGACCGCAAACACTACTTTTATCCCGACCTGCCTATGGGGTATCAGATCACGCAGTTTTATCACCCTATCATCAAGTCAGGGCATGTCGATATCGTTACTGGCGATAAGCCAAAGCGTATCCATATCCACGAAGCCCATCTGGAAGCAGACGCAGGCAAAAGTACCCATCCGGCGAATAAGAACTATAGTTTAGTAGATTTGAACCGCGCCGGTACTCCGCTCCTTGAGATCGTAAGTGAACCAGAGATACATTCTCCGGCTGAGGCGCGTGACTATGCCCACGAACTGTATCTGCTCATGAAATATGCAGGCATCAGCGATGTTGATTTATTTCACGGTAATATGCGCTTTGACGTAAACGTTTCGGTTAGCAAGACCGAGCAGTTGGGAACTCGTACCGAAACCAAAAACCTGAACAGTTTTCGTTCGGTTGAGAAGGCTGCCGAGTACGAAGTACATCGCCAAATTGAACTGCTAGAAAAAGGTCAACCAATAGTTCAAGAAACCCGCGGGTGGGACGATGCCAAACAACGCACGTTCCCGCAACGCAGCAAAGAAGACGCCCATGATTATCGCTACATGCCGGAACCCGACGTGCCGCCTATCGTTCTTGCCAAAAGCTGGCTGGCAGAAATACGCGCGAGCATGCCGTTGATGCCTGCAGATCTGCGTCAAGCATTTAGTAAGCTGGGGCTTGATCACTCCACTATCAATACGCTAGTGGAGGAAATGCCCGCCGGACTACTAATTATGACCCTGCTTGACAAGAGCGCTAATAGCACACTTGTCAAGAGGGTAGTCAATTGGTTAGTAACAGAAGTAAAATCTCAATTAACTGACACGATTTCGTGGGGAGCATTGACACTAAACGGCAATCATCTGATAGAGCTAGCCGAGCTGGTCGAAAACGGCAAAATAAGCTCTACCGGCGCAAAAACGGTTCTCTTTGATATGATTAAAAATGGGGGGTCGCCCCTGGGAATTGCCGAAAAAAAGAACGTTCTACAGGTTTCGGACGAAGGTGCCCTTGCCCAGATCGTAAAAGACGTCTTGGCCGCCAACCCGCAAGCTGCGGCTGACGTCCAAAACGGCGAAATGAAAGCGATCGGGTTTTTGGTAGGCCAAGTCATGAAAGCTTCCAAAGGCCAAGCAAACCCAAGCGTTGTCCAAAATTTGCTTAAAAAGCAAATCGGTGTATAGTTAGTTTTTATGATGGCTCCCAATGAGGTAAAAGTCGAAGAACTCTGGACGTACCCAGTGAAATCCTGTCAGGGCGTTTCACTTGATATTGCCCGGCTGGCTGAGACAGGTATAGAACATGACCGTGAATTTATGCTGGTTGACCCAGATGGAAATTTTCTGTCACAGCGTACTGTCCCAGAACTAGCACGCGTGGGAGTAGAAATTGGCAGCGGTGCGTTGTCTCTGTGCATAGATGGCTATGGCAGTTATGAACACCCACTTGAGCTTCCCGATGGTGAAAGTCAGGTTACAGAAGCGGTTGTCCACAAAATTTTGTGCCAAGGCAGTGACCAAGGTGATGAGGTAGCTGAGTTTTTCGAAGGGTTCTTAGGTAAACCTGTGCGCTTGTTGAAAACAGATCCCCAAGAACCTCGGCAAGTACGAGCCGACTTTGCCCGAGATGATGCACTTGATCGAGTAAGCTTCGCTGATAGCTTACCAACTTTGTTGACGACCCGCGCTTCGCTTCATGAACTGCATCGACGAGCAGGTCTAGCCTATGGGAAAGTACCGAT
>CAZHPF010000021.1:0-11584 GCA_964534095.1 uncultured Candidatus Saccharibacteria bacterium | reverse complement strand
AATGCTTGAAATATAAAGCTCATTTCGGTGGCACGAAAATTATCAAGAGCCTTTTTCTTGCGCTGATGGATATCTTGGCCGTCAATACTCACCGTGCCGCTGGTCGGGTGATCGAGGCCGCTCATAATATGCATCAGGGTTGATTTACCCGACCCAGACTTTCCGATAATTGCGACAGTGGCACCATCAGGTATTTGCAGATTCACATCGCTAAGCGCCGTAAAGACGTTCTGCTTTTTGCCGTATGTTTTGGTTAAACCCTCAACGATAATCATTACTACTTAGTATAGCAGTTGAGGCCTTAGCAGTCGAAATAAATATTGAGGCTACGGTTGCATAATCAGTGCCTAAGAGTATGAAGAAAGTTTATTTATTTCCAAAGTTGAAAGTGCTTCGTGAGACCGTCGACTTCTTCGCTGCTTCCAAACAGGCCAAGGCCAAAAAATATAACCTCATCTTCGGCTTTTGACGACAACGTGTTGACTATATCTGCGTCGATATTAGTATCTTGCATTTCTTTGATAAAGACATGGTGTTTCAGGTGAGCCTCGCGTGCTTTTTGCAACACTTTATGTAAATCTTTTTCGTTGGCTCTTTTAATGATAATCGGATACTGTGAATTACGCGGTAATGGCTTTCCGTCCTTGGTGATAAACATATCCGCAGTGACAAACTCAGTTTTAGCGATGTTATTTCCAAAATAGCCGCTCATATGTGCTACTGCGTTTGCCATTTGCCAAGGCTCTAGTTCTTTGTTAACGAGCAGTGTAATCTTGCGCTCAAAATTCTGTGGTCGTTCATGATGCGCAGACTGCTGTAACTCCCACACTTCCGGATAGATTTTTTTAACAGATTCGTCGGTTTCGCGCCGAAGTTGTGGGAAAATAACACCTTCACGGGCGGTGACCCCCTCTAACATCCATAAGATTCGTTCACTATGTCCATACCCGCAAGCAGGCGGCATGGCATACTCAAGCATTTCTACGAAATCGATGTCGAGCATCATTGCCTCATCATCGCCCGCGTTACGCATTTCCTGCTGCTTAACAAATCGCTCTAGTTGGTCGACCGGATCATTCAGCTCGCTATATGCCTTGCACGCCTCCGTACCGCCCAACATTAGATTGAATTGTTCGGTCAGGCGCGGATCGTCCGCCTGCAGTTTTGCTAAAGGCTGGAGAAAGTCTGGAATATCAACCAAAAAAGCCGGCCCCGCTATTTCTACACGAATTTTTTTCCATAGCTTATCAATCACCCGCGAACGATTGTCGATTTTTTCAACTTCCCCGCCGATTTTTTTGAGCTGGGCAACAGCTTGTTCCAATGTACAGGTATGGACATCCAGGCCATAGCGGTCATGTAAAAGTTTCACAAAGCTAATTCGCGGCCAATCTTCACTATCTTGCCCCAGGTCAATGCTAAGACCGTTTGCGAGCGTAAACGTGCGAGTCCCCCAGGTTTTATCGGCAATGTACCGAATCATACGCTGTGTCAGCGCCATGCCATCTCGCCAATCCGCATACGCCCAATACCATTCCATTGCAACGTGCTCTGGTAAATGCTCGTCACTATAGTTTTCGTTACGGAAGCGTGGCCCGATATCATACACTTTTTCATAGCCGCCGCCCAACAAGCGCTTTAGCGGTAATTCATGAGAAATTCGCAAATAAAAATCTTGATCCAGCGCATCCATATGCGTCACAAACGGATTTGCATCCGCTCCACCCGTCGTTTGCTCCAATATTGGGATGTTGATTTCGTTGAAGCCCTCTTGGTTTAGGAAATCCCTTGTAGCCTGCCAAAAGGTACTTCGTCGCAAAAACCGCTCATACACATTTTGGTTTACATTTGTATCGATGTAACGATGGCGTAAGCGTTCTTCTTTGTTAGTAAACCCTTCTTGGGCGGTCGGCATTGAACGAAGCGATTTCGTAAGAAGACGTAATGTTTTAATTGCCACTGATATTTCGCCGGTTTTAGTCTTGACCACTTCCCCAGTCGCTTCTATAAAATCACCACTGTCAAGCAAGTTAAGGTGTTCCAGCCCCACTACACCGTCGGCCGAGCGACTTTGCTCAATATCACCGTCACGCAAAAACAGCTGCACGCTTCCTGAGGCATCTTTTAGCACTATAAACGCCAACTTGCCAAACTTACGAATACTGACAATCCGGCCTGCTACTGTCGCTTTCTGCCCACTCAATACATCAAACTTAGTGATGATTTCCTGGGCTTTGTGCGTACGATGAGCCTTGGCCGGGTAGGGGTTAAAGCCGAGCTTTTTTAGCTCGTCAAGTTTTCGCAGGCGCTCGTCGCGCAATTCTTTCAAATTTGCCATTGGTTTTTAGTATAGCAATTTTAAGTTATTCAATCTATTTGTTGTCTCTGGATTCGCTGTTTTCTGGCGTCTCGTACATCCATCATTGTCCATACGGCCGTTGCCGCCATAACACGCCCACGGGGATCTTCATCGTGCAAATCTGCCTGCCAGCGCTCTAGTACAGGCAACGGTAAATCTCCGTGCTCTGTCTGTAAACGTATAACAGCCCGCTCCCTAAAAGTAGCTTCTGCTACCTCATCAACTGTAGGTGGAGTATTTCCGCCTGCGCCACTTCCAACTTCTTCCATAATGATTCTTCTATCTTAACCGATTTCGATAACTTTGTAGGTTGCGGTTTCGACAGGAGTAACAATTTCGACTGACTCTCCGAGTTTTTTGCCCAATAATGCTTTGCCTATAGGCGATTCATCACTGATTTTGCCACTGAGCGGGTCAGCCTCAACAGTACCAACTACTTGGAATTGTTTGGTTTGGCCGTTGCCTTTTAGCTTGACCGTACTGCCAACTTGGACTTTATTACCATTTTTAGGCTTACTGATGATCTGTACGTTGCGCAGAATATGCTCAATCTCGCTGATACGGGCTTCCAGTTTATCATGCTCTTCACGTGCGGTTTGGTACTCGGCATTTTCACTCAAGTCTCCCAGCTCACGAGCCGACTTGATGCGGTCTGCAACAGGCGCGCGTTCTGCCACCAACGAAGCAAGTTCTGCCTCTAGGTCTTTCACCCCTTCTTTGGTCAACAAAAACGCCTTATTCATAGTATGCAAACCTCCCTAGTCAAAATCAAAATTAAATGCTAATTATACCCACTACTGCCATTCAGTTAGGGGAGAGTATAGACCCTTCGGACGGCTATGACAACCTTTTTATCAAGGTATCGATGCCTAGCATTTCTGTGTCGGCTGACGTACGGTGTTTGTACTCAAATTTACTATTTTTAATCGTTGTGTTGCTTACAACCACGCGATGAGGAATGCCCATTAGCTCCGCATCCGCAAACTTTTCGCCTGGCCGCATCTCCCTATCATCCCACAGGACACTAATTCCTGCGGCTGTGAGCGTATCGTAAAGCTTTTGCGCCTCTTTTGTGACGTCGCCAATCTGTACTAGGTACACCCGAAATGGCGCAATGTTATCCGGCCAGACCAGCCCACGCTCATCACTAAAATGTTCCGCAATTACTCCCATCACCCTACTCACGCCCAGCCCGTAACACCCCATAATAATTGAGGCTTGCTTACCAGACTCATCGGTATAGTACACATGTAGGGCGTCGGTGTATTTGGTCTCGAGCGGAAAGATATTGCCTACCTCGACTGCTTTTGCTAGCTCGTATACCTTACCCGTTTCCGGATGGATATCTCCCTTTTTCGCAACCTTAATATCATGAAACTGCTCTGGTAAAGGCAGATCACGATCCCAGTTCACGTTGATGTTATGAACATGCGTCTTGTTGGAACCCATCTCAAAGTTGGTTCGATTACTACAGGATTCATCAATAATTACCATCACTTCTTTTGGTAAATTAAGTATACCCGCATAGCCGATTTCGGCACCGGTTACATGGCGCACGGTTTCTTCGTCGGCTAACTTGAGCGTTTTTGCGTCGACGACTTTGCGTAGCTTAATTTCGTTAACCTCGTAGCCGCCTCGTACCACCGCCGCGACAACCTGTCCTGCATCAGTTTGGTACAACATCGTTTTGGTCGTCTTTTCGACAGGAATTTTCAAGAACTTAGCCAGCTCAACTACACCGATAATCCCTTTGCCTTCGGCTTCTTTCATAGGCAGCAGTTCTTCGTTATCTAAAATTGCGGGTGCTTTCGCCGGCGCAACTTCTTCGTTGTAATACTCTTCTGTATCAGGAACTTTAAACAACGTATCTTCGCCCGCAGTAGTAATTGTTTGAAACTCGTCGCTAAAGCGCTCTGTAAAGATACCCCCATCCGCTTTTACACGGTATGTAATATTTCCCAACCCTAAACGTTCATACACTTTTTTATATGCCTTAGCTGCCTGCTCGTACAAATCGTCATGTTCTTTCTGATTTTTTGCCAGACTATACATGTCCTTCATGACAAACTCGCGACCGCGAAGCAGACCACTGCGCGCTCTGAGCTCGTTTCTAAATTTCGTTTGAATTTGATAGATAAATATCGGCAAATCTTTGTAGGATTTCACAAAATCGGCCAACAAATCTACAATCGGTTCCTCATGGGTTAACCCTACACCCAGCTCTGATCCATTGGCCAGCTTTGTTTTGAACCAGTTATCTACTTTTTCATCGTCCCACCTATCGGTCTTTTCCCATAATTCCCGCGGTTGCAATGCCGTCATCATGACTTCTTGCCCGCCAATCGCATTCATTTCTTCGCGCACAATCTGTTTGATGTTCTCTAACACCCTAAGCCCCAACGGCGTATAAGCATATACACCAGCCATCTCTTTATGGATAAAACCAGCTTGGATGAGGAGTTGTGCATTTTTGGCCGATTCCCCTGCTGGCGCTTGTTTTTGTGTTTTTACAAATAATTGGGATATTTTCATGGTTCTATCCTACCACGAATCTCGTTGCGTTACGGTATGCCATATCTTCGCTAACAGCTGATATGGCGACTTCTCCCACCCCCGAACATCTCGCATGCCATGCCGCCACGGTCTTAGTGTCCATACCGCCACGACCCAGTTCACTTTTACCTCGACCATCAAGCATATCTAGCACGTTATAAAAATTTCTGTGGTCAATCTGCTCAATCAGCTCGCCTTCATCATCAAATACACCACCATTTTTGGTTCGTATAGTATAGGTATCTGCGCCAATGACGATTGCCGTCTGACCGCCTAAGCCATCATTATCTCCTCCCGTAGAAAGCTTCATAAGCTCGGTATTACTCGTCATGTCTGGTTCATTAACTACGGTCAATACCCCGCTATTTCCGTTTCGCCGTACCGTTCCAATGAATAGCTTCTTCTCTTGTCTGTTCGCTAAACGATGCCACCATCTGCCGCCACCGAGTTGGTGATGTGTCACGCCCGTCGTGGCCACTGCTATCCCCAGTTCACCGAACACGGTCTGCCAGCCAGCAAGTACAGGCGCAAAGCCTATACCCGATAGTTGTTCATCGCTTAACAAACCATCTTCATAGCCCAGCTTCTCTGCAAGACAAAGTCCAGTCGCTCGAGCTCCAGAAGTTACAATTACTAGGCCTTCCCGGCGATGCACGTCGGCCAGCGAGTACCTTTCAGCAAAGCCTTGGGCATAGGTAAACATCCTTTCCAGATCAACACCATGACCGTTAGCCACCAAGCTCGATCCTAATTTTTCTGTATTCATTCTTTCTGTCATGTCTATCTCCATTTGTCCAAACGCAATTGGTATAAAAAAACGGTCCGGAGACCGCTTGCGTTTGAATAATATATCAGCCAAGCCTCCGGTGTCAGGTCGGATTTGGGGGAGTGGTAGTGACCAATGCTATTACTATCATATCTTTTTATTATAGCACACTATGCATTACTATGCAACTTTCCAAATATAAAGCGCCAGAAACGCCACGCCATTCTGGAGTACATGTATGCCAATGCAAGGCCACAAACTCCCTGTCTTCTCGCGCATATAACAAAGCACCATAGACAGGACAAAAAAGTTTATAGCACCGCTCCAGAACAATCCATTCTCGGTTTGTGTGATATGTGCTAGCCCAAATAAAGCACTAACAATAGCTGACGACCACCCGAATGATAATACCGACCGAAGATTAGTAAACAAAAATCCGCGCATCATAAACTCTTCCACAAACGGCGGAATCACTACCAGTGCTGCAAACATAGCCACTAGACCTGCGCCCGAAGCAGTCGCCGTTATACCAAGGTCTTGCTCTTGAGAAAGATTGACTTGCGGGAGCAATACACTTAGCCCGCTAAGCACCACTATACTCAACCCAAACACTGCCGCATATCCAATGGCTGCCTTCCAAACATACGACGGCTGGAAGGTATTAAATCCCAGCGCCTTGAGTGAGATACTCCGCCGACCCATACACCAATACAAAATACTGACCGCTAATCCCTCAATTGCCGCAATAAGTCCTAAGTATAACCAGGGATTTTCAGTCAGCCTTGCTTGTATTTCGGTACCACTCAAACCGCTCAGACCAGGTATCAGCAACAAAATCGCTCCGAACAATAACGCTCCCACAACTTGCGATCCAAAAAAGACCAAAATGGTCACCGCTACAGCTGTCGCAGGACTATAGTAGCGAGCCGCCGAGTTCTGGATGCCCGTCATTTACCAAAATCTCCGCACATCAACAATCGTGATGAGCACAAACAGCGCCATGAGCGCCATAAACGCCGTTCCTACTACCCTTTCTTCTGTCTTTTGGCTGAGCGGTCGCTTAAATAACAAGCGGGATATTAGCACCAGATAGAACCGTCCGCCATCTAATGCCGGAATAGGCAACACATTCATAATAGCCAGCGTGAGCGAAATAATCCCAATAATAAACATTACAAACCCTAAGCCCCGTGAGGTACCCTGTTTCAGGATCATGAATATACCTACTGGCCCGCTCACCTGTTCTGATGCAGCTGTTTGCCCGTTGCTCCGTGCAGAGCTATTCCCAGTAACGAGCCCAGCCGTTAATGACCCGAGTCCTCGCAAGGCGCTCCATACTCCTTTTAGTGTCAACCTGGTCATTTGTTCGCTTAACCCAAGCGCTACAATCGGTGCGCTCCATGTACTGCGCTGGATAGCCAGCTCCGTCTGGGCGACCCCCAGATAACCCTTTGGTTGATCGGTGTTCAAACTTGCCTCAACTTCTTCGAATGACCGCAGCTGGGCATTCGTGTGCTGCTGCTTCCCATCACGCTTATATATGAGATCCAGCGTTTGTCCGGCATGCTCTTTCGTAATCGTTCCGAGCTGTGCGGCATGTTGGATATCAATAGAGCCTTCTTGTTGGGTTTCCACTCGGAGCAGCTGATCGCCTGGCAGTAGTCCGGCTTTGCTAGCCGGAGAACTTTCTTCTACATAACTTACCAGCACCTCGTTTTTGATAATGGTAGTATCACTCGCCACGCTAAATTGTTCTTCCCCAAACTGCTCCCCGGTAATAACTTTCGGTAGCCCTGTCATGGCCACTCCAGTGAGTATGACAATTGCCAGCACAAAGTTTACCGCCACGCCAGCGAGCATAATTTTACTTTTTGCGCGCAAACTGGCAGCCCCAAACGCCCCTTTATGAGTATCGGCATCATGTTCGCCTTTGAGTTTTACATACCCACCTAGCGGCAAAAGATTAAACGTCAAGTCATAATCACCTTTTTTGCTTTTTACTCGACGTCGCCATAAGGTAGGCGGAAAGCCAATGCCAAATTCTTCCGCTTCAACACCGTTGCGCCGTGCCACGATAAAATGCCCTAATTCATGAGCAACTACCAAGCCCACAAACGCTACTAGCCCCACAATCAACAAAAATATAGACATTAGCACCTAGTATAGGCGAAGCTCACTAAAAAGTGAACGAATTTAGTGTCAAGCGAACAAGAAGTCTACGCAGATTCGATTGTGCCACACGCAAGCCGTGGACCGCCGCTATGCCCCGATCCGCTTTCACCTGGTGTGTAGGGGTCAGGGTTGCCATGCACCATTACCGAAGTGCCTTCGGGCGCTGATTTTTTATCCAAAATTGAGACTGGTCCGGCAGAAAGCGTGAGCCGGTTTGTTACCGCTTCTAGCACTCCCTTACCGTCACTGCCAATCGTAATACTTGGCAAATCGCCGGCATGATACCCGTGATTGGCATCCGGGTCTGTGTTGCCAGAAGAACCTGGGTCAAAGTGCCCACCGGCACATTTAAAGCCTTCGCAATCGCACGCTGCTTTTTCGTGGATATGCACAGCGTGTTTGCCGGGCGTCAGCACTGCCGGATCACCCTTTAGCTCAACTTTGACATGGACATACTTATACCCATCAACATCGTACTCAGTAAACATGGCCTCGCCCTCAACCCTGGGGCCAACTACTTGTGCTTTCGCCCGCCCTGTAACAGTTTTATTGTCCGCCTGGAGGTCAACGCTCATTTGTCGCTACCCTTTTTTACCAATACCGCTACCACGGCTACGATAACCAATAGCGATACAGCGCTTACGAGCAACGCCCGGTTGCTCTCATTGTGAATCGCATTGTGATGAGCAAATAACGTATACATAACCCCTCCTTTAGCTTTCCTTGCTATTATACTCCAACTCACAACATGTATAGCTTAGAAAAGTACTATACGGTCATGATTTCTTGTTCTTTGGTTTTGGCTGCCACTTCTACTTCTGATTTTTTAGATGCCATCTCTTCATCAATCTGTTTTTGCAAGCGATTTGCATCGTCTTCACCGATTGATTTATCCTTTTTAGCAGCTTGAATATCCCCGAAGGCGTCATGGCGAATATTACGGAGTACTATCATGCAGTCTTCGACTTTCCCGCCCACAATCTTAACGTACTCACGACGACGCTCTTCGTTAAGCGGCGGAATGGGCACACGGACTACATGACCATCGTCACTAGGGTTAAGCCCAAGCGAGGGGTTATCACGGATGGCGCTTGCAATAGCCTGCAAATTACCAGGATCAAACGGGGTAATTTGCAGCAATTGCGCTTCCGGGGCGGTGACATTTGCCACTTGGTTGAGCGGCATAGGTGTTCCATATGCTGTAACAGTGACACCGTCTAACATACCAGCATGCGCACGACCAGTCCGAACCTTTTTAAGCTCTTCATAAAAACGTTCTACCGCCGATTTCATTTTTTGTTTGTACGTACTTAGATCCATCTGTGCTCCTTGTGTCCGGTAAGTATTATACGCTACGGCTACTATTTAACCTTAGTCAGTGACTTGGCCAAGCTCTACGCGGGCAAAACGGCGAATCACCATGTTTTCGCCCAGTTTGGCGATGCTTTCTTTGAGCAAGTCGCCGACTGTTTGGTCTGGATTTTTGATAAACGGTTGGTCAAGCAAACATTTTTCTGCAAAATGTTTTTTGAGCATACCTTCGACAATATTTGTAAGCATAGCTTCTGGCTTACCCTCTGTCTTGGCCTTTTCGCTAAACTCAGCCGCTTTTTCAGCGCGAACATCTTCTGGAATCTGCTCAGCCGTTACGTACTCTGGATTAGCAGCCGCAATATGCATTGCTACGTCGTGCACAAATGCTTTGAAGTCATCAGTACGAGCCACGAAGTCGGTTTCGCAGTTTACTTCTACCACTACACCGATACGTCCACTGTGTACATAAGCATCTACCAGGCCTTCGCGAGCTTCGCGCTCACCTTTTTTCTCTGCCTTGGTGAGACCCTTTTTGCGCATTGCTTCCAACGCTTTATCAAAGTCACCCTTAGTTTCCGTCAAGGCAGCTTTTGCGTCCGTTAAACCGACGCCTGTCAAACTCTTAAGTCGCTTAATGTCTTCGATACTAATTGCCACGTTTTTGTCCTTTCCTTATGGTTATCCTGAATTAGTTTCAGGACTTATACAATATAGTTTACGCTTCGTCTTTATCGGCTGCAGGTTGCTTTTTGGCGTAGACAGCCTTACCCGCTTCGATAGCCTGCTGCAAGTAGTCACATACCAGTTGCAACGTTTTGATTGCATCATCATTGGCAGGAATAGGATAATCAACTAGTGTTGGATCTACATTGGTGTCAGCAATGCCAATAATTTTTATACCAAGCTTACGAGCTTCGCGAACCGCGTTGATATCGTTATTAATATCCGTAACGAACACCGCTCCTGGTTTAGCAGCTATATTCTTGATCCCGCCATAAATATGGTTCATGGCTTCTATCTCTTCCTGGAAACGTTGTACTTCCAGTTTATTGTACTTGTTGGCCAACGCGCCGTTTTCCATGTTGGCCTCAAGATCTTTGAGATGCTTGATACGGACACTCATGGTATTTCGATTAGTTAGCATGCCGCCCAACCATCGTTCCACCACGTAAGGCATACCAGTGGCTTCAGCAAGCTGTTTGACAATGTCGTGAGCTTGGCGCTTAGTGCCGACTACCAATATCTGCTTTCCTTCGCTCGCGGTTTTTTCGACAAACGCAAGTGCGACATCCAGTTCTGCCACCGTTTTGGTGAGGTCAATGATGTGTGTGCCTTCACGTTTGCTATGGATATACTGCGCCATTCGCGGGTGCCAGCGGCTCGTTTTGTGGCCAAAGTGCGCCCCTGCCTCCAACAGTTTCTTGATGTCTACTTCTATAGCCATAATTCTATAGATTCCTTTCTGATCCTTGGTTCACCAGTTTGAGCGCTATACGGAGGCTTTCGCAAGCCTTATCGTCAGAGGATCATCCCCAAACCTGCTTGTTTTTATCTCTAGCATTGTAACAGAGGCATACCAGATTGACAATAGGAGATGTTTTCGCTACTATACTTCAGTTATACACCGACTGCAGCCAGGCTTACTGCTAACCGGTTCAACTAAGAAGCCAAGGAACATCATGAAAAAAGACCTTCATCCGGACAACTACCGCCCCGTAGTGTTTCAGGATCTCAACACCAACGAAACGTTTTTGACAAAGTCAACGGTGTCTACCTCAGACGTCATTACCTTAGATGGCGTCGAATACCCATTAGTGAAAGTACATATTACCAGCTCTAGCCATCCTTTCTTCACCGGTCAAGAGAAGCTGCTAGATATTGAAGGACGTGTTGATAAATTCAAGGCTCGTCAAGACGCTGCCAAAAAACGCGCCGATGCGTTGCAAAAGGCTGCCAGCAAAAAGGACGACCGCAAAGCCGCTAAAGTTGAAAAACAAGAAAAGAAAGTCGAAGCCGAAACCGAACGCTAACGCGCGCTTCGACAACCGCCAGTTAGTTCGCACAAACGGGCGGTTTTCTTTATACTAGAGCTACCTATGGAACACAAAGAACAGTCTCTACGCCACGAGCTCGCTGAACTACAGCAGAAATTAGCTGATCCGACCATTTTTGCCGATGCGTCCTACCCTCGATTAGCTAAGCGCCAAAGCCAACTAGAGAAGACTATTGCCCTGTTTGACCAGCGTGAATCTCTGAAGCGTGTTTACGCCGAGGCGGAAGCCCTCAGTATGAGTGGTGACGAGCTGGCTGAGCTGGCCCAAACCGAACTCGAGGAAACCGACGCCAAATTACAAGACATCGAAGCCCGCCTCGCCGAGGCTCTCACCCCCAAAGACCCGAATGACGAAAAAGACGTTATC
>CAZHPF010000020.1:0-11936 GCA_964534095.1 uncultured Candidatus Saccharibacteria bacterium | reverse complement strand
CCTGAAATATGCTCGTTAAACCCCTTTCGCTTGCTTTCATACGCAATGCGTGGTTCAATAGCGCTTGCAGGTTCTTATTGAGCTTCGTTAGATATGTTCGATTGTTTCTTTGTTAAGAAAAGTTCGGGTCTGTTCTAGGAATCAAATAAGTGGTCGACCTTGCGTACGTTCTAAACAAGGAAACAATATGTACAAATTATTTGTAGGTGGCTTGCCTTTCAGCACCACTGACGATGAGTTGGCGGAAGTATTCTCTGCTCACGGTACTGTTGCAAGCGCCAAAGTTATCACTGACCGTGATACTGGCCGCAGCAAAGGTTTTGGCTTTGTCGAGTTTGAAAGCGACGACGAAGGCAAAGCAGCCGAAAAAGCATTGAATGGTTCTGACCTCGGTGGCCGTAGTATTACGGTTAACGAAGCTCGTCCAAAAGAAGACCGACCACGCCGAGACTTCGGTGGTGGCAACGGTGGCGGCGGACGTAGCTGGTAATATCCTTACCTGCTAACCGCTCTAAAGACCCTCAGGTATTGCCTGGGGGTCTTTGCTATACTGTTATATAGAGGGGGCTTTAGTGTCACAAAATAAACAACCAGTATACAACCTAGAAATTGACGAAGTGCTTGCTGAGCTGGCATCCGCCAAGACAGGGCTGACGGCAACCGAAGCGGCTGCGCGAATTAACCAGTACGGACTAAACGAGCTTAGCGTGCACCGCGTATCGCTGTGGCGTCGTATTATCGAGCCTTTTGCTAGTTATTTTGTCGTTATCATTATTGTTGCTGCGTTAATTAGTTTGGTTGAGCGTAAGTGGTTCGAAGCGGGTGTTATTAGTGTAATTATTATTGTGAACGCTGTTATTTACTATATTCAGCAGTTCTCTGCCAATCGTGCGCTCAAAACGTTGATGGCTCACGACAGACAAACAGTACATGTACTACGTGGTGGCCAAGACATGGAAATCTTTAGCGAAGAGTTGGTACCCGGCGACGTTATCCACGTAAATGAAGGGATAAAAGTTCCGGCCGATGGGCGGTTAATTGATGCTAACCATATACAGAGCGACGAATCCCTCCTGACTGGTGAGTCACTTCCCGTACACAAGCATGCCAGCGCCTTACAAGGCACAAAAGAAGTCTATGACCAGGAAAACATGCTGTTCCGCGGTAGTTACATTAAGGGCGGCTCTGGTTTGCTCCTTGTCACCGGAACGGCAAATAATACTCAAATTGGCGCTATTAACACGCTTGCGGCGACTGCAGATAATGGCAAAACGCCGATTGAGCAAAAAATAGATAACCTAACTAAGCGATTGCTAGTTGCCGTGGGAGTATGTGCAGCACTCGTCTTTGGGTTGGCAATTGTGCGAGGGATTCAGGTTGATGAAGCATTACGCTTTGCCCTAAGCCTAACCGTATCGGCAGTACCAGAAGGTCTACCTGTCGCCATGACGCTAGTACTCATGTTAAGCGCACGCAAGATGGCGCGCAAGAACGCCCTAGTTAAAAAGATATCCGCCATGGAAACCATGGGCGCAATCACGTTAATTGCCACTGACAAAACCGGTACTATCACCCAAAATAAGCTTTCGGTTGCCGAACAGTATAACACTGGCAAAAGTAATGAATTTCGAACTGCCATTAAAGCCAGCTTGAACGGTGACGGTGATTATGTGCAAGACCCACTTGACGCGCTACTTCATACGGCGGCGCAGGATACTACGATTCCTACAGGATGGAAACGAATCAAAGAGTTCCCTTTCAACCAACAACTCCGACTAAGTGCGGCAGTATGGCAGTATGGGAATCACTACGTGTTATACGCCAAGGGAGCGCCCGAACAAGTTATGCACCACTGCAGCAGCGTCACATCAGCAGCAAAAGAAGCACTAGAGACATACACCAGTAAGGGCTATCGTGTCATTGGGTTCGCATCCAAACGACTCGATACACTCCCCAAAGAACTGAGTCATAGTGTACTGTCGGGCATGGGCTTAGCCGGATTCGTAGGTCTGAGTGATCAGCTACGACCTAATGTACAGAAGGCCATTGCCGAAGCTCGCGCAGCTGGCATATCAGTTGTTATGCTTACCGGTGACCACACCAAAACCGCGGGTTACATTGCGTCCCAGGTAGGCATTATCGACGATGCAAGTAAGGTGTCAGATAGTGTGGTGCTTGCCAGCTCAGACGAGGCGTCTATTCGTGAGTCGCTACAAAAAACCCAGGTATTTGGGCGAGTGCTGCCTGAACACAAGTATGCACTGCTTAAGGCGCTCCACGGCCACGAGATAACCGCCATGACCGGAGATGGCGTTAATGACATCCCGGCGCTCGTGCAAGCTGATGCTGGGCTCGCCATGGGAAGCGGTACTGATGCGGCCAAAGACGCCAGCGACATCGTACTTATAGATGACAACTTTGAAACTATTGTCGGTGCCGTACGCAGTGGTAGAACGGTTTTGGCGAATATTCGAAAAATGGTGGTGTACCTGCTCAGTACTAGCGGAGGAGAAGTACTAACAATGCTCACTGCACTCGCCTTCAATATTCCTCTGCCCGTCACGGCCGTAATGCTGCTCTGGGTGAACATGGTCACTGACGGGTTCACTGTCATACCGCTTGGTCTGAGTCCAGCGGAAAAGCACCATATGCAGCAACCGCCCCGCGACCCTACTGCTCCCTTGCTTGACAAGATCCTTCTGGGTCGCACCATCGTTATGGCCATAGCCACAGCAGCCGTGATGATCGGATTGTTCGACTATCTCCTGCCTAAAGGCGAAGCCTACGCGCAAACCGCAGCATTTTTGAGCCTAATTGTTGCTCAGTGGGCCAATGCACTTAACATGAATTTCGAGTATCGATCCTGGACTTATAACTTAATTAACCCTAACGTAAAGCTTGTGTTGGCTATCATCGGATCCGTGCTCTTAAATCTAGTAGTATTTACCACTGGTGTCAAAGAATGGTTTGGCCTAGAAAGCTTAATGTTTGGCGACGCCCTACTAGCCGTTGTGCTGCCGGTCGCCGTAATGTTCGCCGTATGTGATGCACATAAGCTTCTCACTAATCGCCGAGCCCAGCGAATGCACAACCATTCTCCCGTTTACACCCGTTGACAAATTTACCTCTGTTTGTTAAGATACATCGGATATCGCGGGGTAGAGCAGTGGCAGCTCGTGTGGCTCATAACCACAAGGTCGCAGGTTCGAGTCCTGCCCCCGCTACCAAGCATAAGTGTTTTATCTCTGACTTACCAGAGGTTTTTTATTGTCAACTTACCGTTAGCGTGATCGTGATACTATGTTGGCAATGGCCTGGTATTACTATGTTTTCCTTGCGGCTGTTTTAGCCGCCGCCGCTAATGTTGCCCAGAGAAAAATTTTGGCTCATACAAGCCAGCACAAAATCGATCCCTACGCCTACACAATTCTTTTTCTATTATTCGGGGCAGTCGAAACCTACTTTTATAGACAAGTAACTGGCACCTATTCAGTACCCGATGTATTAATTGCCCCGGGAAACGTAGTATTAAACATTACTCTTTTTGCTATAGCTACAGTGGCGACATTCGAAGCGCTCAAGTGGTTGCAAGTAAGCCACTTCACTATAATCAGTTCGTTAAGGCCTTTTGTCACGCTACTCACCGTCTTTCTAGTCATTGGAAGTGCGCCCACTATTTACCAGGTAGCGGGAGGATTGCTAATAATCGGTGGAATTCTCGTGGTTTATTTGCGCAGACCCCTACGAACCCAGCACTACAAACGAGGCGTGTACTTTGCATTACTAGCAACTACGTTTTTTGGAGCTACCCTGGTTAATGACAAATACCTCCTCGAGCATTTTGAAGTCCTGGATTACCTACCATTTTTGTATCTTTTGTCTGGAGGGGTATTATTGGCTTTGAAGCCAAAGATCTATCAAAAAATGGGCGAAGTTTTGCAACCGAGAAATGCAAAGGCGTTTTTATTGAGCGCTGTGCTCCTGCCCACTTCTACGGTGCTCCTGATGCTTGGCATACAAGCTGCGCCAAATCCTGCAAATGTCAGTCTTTTACAGCAACTACAGGTGGTAATGGTAGTTTTGCTAGGAGTGTTTGTCCTAAAAGAAAAAGACCATATTATGCATAAACTTATTGCTGCTGCTCTTTCTATAGCCGGAGCTTCGTTGATTGTTCTAGCTGGGTAGCTGCAAGTGTCTATTAACTCCACATCGATTAGGCTCCGTGAAATTGTACACACTAACAATTAAGACTCAGGTTTAGGATGAAGGCCGGTGTGATTATTTTTGCTACTCTCAATCAGGATAAATACTGCTGAAACTATTACTATGGCTACTAGTATCCAGGAGGCACTGAATATACTCGTTTTCCTACTCACCAGCCCAAATATAAGTGACAGTGGAATAACACAGAGATGTGTCAGTGTGGCTACCGCAGATGCAGCGCTTGCCCGCACCCTAGAATGGAGCGAATCATGTAGCATCCTGCTAAAGACAATGCCAATGCCGACTAAAGCGGTGCCTAGTAGGGTCTGACAAACCACGATCACCAGCACGCTTCTAGAGAAAACGAGGCCTGTGGCACTGCCGAGCATCACTAAGATAGTAGCTACCATTACCTGGTAACGATAAATTTTAAAATAGTCTGCCATAGTTCCGCCAATGCCACTACTTGTCAGCAACAAAGCGTTCGCAGGACCGTACAGTACGATTGGCGCCGCAATTGCCAGCAGCCATACTTGGTTAAACCAGAAAAGCATACTAAGGAGAGCCGAGGTTAAAGTAAGTACAATCACGACAGTTGCTATGTCTTTATTTTTAAGTATGGCGGCGAAAGTTGAGCGTATATGTTTTACCACCGGCACGGCAATCTCTGACTTATGGAGCGTTGGCTCCCGAAAAACCATGAGGGCAATTATAGAAAGCAGTGCACTAGGGATCGTCAGGAAAAAGGCTGCTCTTAAACCAAACTGGCTTGCAATTAAACCTCCCAATATTGATCCAAGTACCGAAGCAGTACTGTCTATTAGCTTTACCCTCCCATACATTCGCTCAAATAGTTTACTGCTACCGGTGGTTTCGAGTACTGTGTCGTAGACAATCGAATCATAAGTACCGGAGTTTAGCGCGGTAAAGATTGCCCATAGCAGGACAGATACAAGGTATACCACCTCGCTGTGGCTTACGCCGCCAATCAATGCCCCGACGGAGAGTGCGATGCTCGCAAGCATGAGGACACCCTTTCTGCTCCACCTATCCGCCAAGATTCCGGACGGTGTTTCGGCTATTAGCATTACTACAGAATATATTGCTATCCCTCCTCCTATAGCGGCATCGTCAAACCCAATGCTGCGCATAAATAATTTCTCAATTGAGTACCAAAAAACAAAGCCCTGAAAAAATACCGCCACATATAATGGCAATAACCGGCTTCGTAGTGATTTATTACGAGCAGTCGACATTTATTGACTGAGTATAGCCTAAAAACAGTTGTTTTTGCTTTATCTTTGTTAGACCGTTTGAGTATTATATGGCCTTTGTTATGCTTAAGTTATGGTTGAATTGCTTGGCATCCTCAGTGGGGTTATTGTTTTTATTGCCTCAATCCCCTACATCATTGATATTGTAAAAGGCAATACAAAGCCTCAGCGTATGGCTTGGGTAATCTTTATTACCTTGAGTGGCATCTCGTTCTTTGCCCAACTCGCAGAAGGGGCGACTAACTCACTATGGTTCCCTTTGGTGTTGTTTGTCCAGGCGATAATCATATTCACACTTACAATTAAGTTTGGGGTGGGTGGCTTTGGTAAATTTGATATTTTAAGTTTACTACTTGCCGTACTTATCATGATTGTCTGGGCAGTTACCAAGTCGGCCGCCCTAGCGATTATTTGTAGTGTGGCTGTTAATACTATTGGCAAGATCCTGGTGGCGGTTAAAGTTTACAAAAAGCCACATACAGAATATGTGCCGACATGGGCATGGAGCGCAGTTGCAAGTGTGTTTGCCGTGCTGGCTGTCGGTAACCTCGATTGGGTACTCATAATTACACCCTTGCAGAATGCAATAACTGTTGGGGCAATCGCCATACTTATCTTTGTTAGGCGCAAACAATTCAAGCCACAAATTTGACTACAGCCAGATACTTGCAATTATCATAGTAGCTCCGTAAAGAATAGGTTTTAGATGTCTCCTTGGTTATTATCTAATATTTTGCTAATATGTAAATAATGGAGTCTCCTGAGTTATATGAGGTAGTAATCCCTACTGACCGCTGGTCTATACGCGCCGTAAGCCCTTTTGATATAAGAGATGGGCTAGATACTTCCCTGCATCCGGTATTAGTACACCCGGGATGGGGCAAAGCCCCTGAAGTACACACCGGACTACTAGAAGACCTACAGACTGCCGGTTTTTTACCTATCGGCGTTGATACACGGTACGGCTACAGCGATCAGCAGATTCAAATACAAGGAGAGAATCCTGTGTCCCGCCTGCTAGGACAGCGTTACGCCACTGGCATAACTAATCCATATTTTGATGTGGAGAGCCAGGCACAAAATAGATGGGAGCTAAGGCGGCCTACTTCTCTTTTGTATTTATGCGACTATTTTGGCATAGGTGAACGGTCGTATGTCGGGCACTCCGAAGGTGGTAGGATTGTTTCTTTGGCAGCTCTCGCAGCGGCTGAATTGACGCGCCGGGTAGTACTGGTAAACGCAGCAGGTACTGGGGACAGCTCGAACGGCTATGCCCGACTCCTGCACTCCAACAAAAATGCAATACAGTCTCTATTCATAGAAAGACAGGACATACCTCGCGCGTTTTGGAGTACGCTTGGTAGCATTGTATATGCGACACTGCATCCCCGCCGAACTTTACAGGAAAAGCGTGTTATTCAAACGGCTGACCTGTGGGAAGTAATTGACCAATTACACGAATACGGTGTACCCACTTCTGTACTGCATGCTATGCAGGATGAACTTATATCGTTTGAGGATAGCCAGCGTGGCGCTAGTCTGCGGCCTTGGGTAGATTTTCGAGCTACGGAGGGCGACCATCGTAATCTTCGTGAGCCGGCAATACGCAAACGTATTGTGGATGCGCTCTTGGCCAGTGCCGTCCGGTAGCAATAATCGTTCACTAAGCCAGGCCAAATATTTTCACTCTCAGGCTGTAGGATTAATGTGTCATAATATAATATTTTGTTATTGTCAACCTTTGGCGTATACTTAGGGGTACGTAGGTGATCTCAGCACCACACTAAGCTTGGAGTCAGTATGTCAAAAGACAGAGGCCGCAAAGAGACAAAAAAACCTAAAAAGGCTACGGTTTAATCATGGCACTGAGACAGCGACGGGATTTTGTTGAGTCCGAAGAAGGTAAAGCTACGCGGCAGAAGCTGCAAACTATGGTTGCCGATACCTCGTACAATACAGCGCCCGGCTATACAAACGACAGTACTACCTATACCAATAACCTTATCCCTTTTGCGGATAAGCACATGAACTATCTTGTTACTCACCCCGCCGTTAACATTGAACATTATATTTCTAACCTGAGGTTAATGACTCGTATCAGGTAAATTGTCGATAGTGGACAGCATAAGCATGTTGTAGAATAGATAGTATGGAACATGCGGCGGATCAGCTGGTTATCAGCCATCTTTCAAAACGATATAGCGGAGCCAGTACTTTTGCACTGAAGGATATATCACTGTCAGTTCATTCAGGAGAAGTATACGGTGTACTTGGGCCGAACGGTGCCGGCAAGTCTACGACTATTCGTATACTAATGGGCTTTTTGCAAGCCACCAAAGGTACAGCCACCATCCTGGGTCTAGACGTTAGTAAAGACAGTGTTAAGATAAAGCGATCGATTGGCTACCTGTCTGGTGATATGGCGCTGTATCCTAATATGACCGGTCAACAGTACTTGGACTACATGAGCGAACTTCTGCCGCCTGCCACCAAAGCGTACCGTGACCACCTTGCCCATGAGCTGAATTGTAGTCTTAATAAAAAGCTCAAAACACTGTCGCGCGGCAATCGACAAAAAATCAGCATTGTGCAGGCGTTTATGAGTAAGCCGCAAGTGATTATTATGGACGAACCGACCAGCGGGCTTGACCCACTCATGCAAGAGGTATTTTACGATCTTATCCGCGATGCCAAAGCACGCGGAGCCAGTATACTGATGAGCAGCCACGTGCTGAGCGAAGTACAGAAAATATGTGATCGGATTGGGATTATCAAGGAGGGCTTACTAGTCACAGAGCGCACAATTGCGGAATTGAGGACACAAGCTGCCCAAACGTTTGATATTAGCTTTGGAGACAAGCCGCCACTGACCAAACTTGCGCGCCTGGACGGCATAAAAATCATTAGTCATGAAGGCACCCAAGTCACCCTTCACTTGCACGGATCACTACCGGAGCTGTTACGGCTACTAGCGACGTGCGACGTGCAGAAGATTGATACCCGCTCTCTTGATATCGAGGAGTTGTTCATGCATTTTTACAGTAACGAGAAGGGCAAGCAATGAAAGCTATCATACGCTGGACATTGCAACAGCGCCGCTGGACTGTGTTGTGGTGGTCGATTGGAATTTTTGGTCTAATCTTTATTACCATGGTGTTTTATCCCTCATTCCGAGACCAGGCTGCAGAACTAGAAAAAACTTTCCAGGGATTACCAGACGCTGCCCTGCAGTTGGTGGGCGGGAGTGCTGATTTCTTCTCGCCGGTTGGATTTTTGAATAGTCAGATTTTCTTTATCACCCTGCCGCTGCTATTGGGAGTTTTGTCGATCGGGCTCGGCAGTAGCGTGTTGGCGCATGAAGAACAAGACAAAACAATTGACTCGTTACTTGCCCGTCCCGTTTCACGGTCGCGGCTGCTAGCCGCAAAAGCCACGAGCGGCCTTACGGTTGTACTAATCGTAAGCCTGGTGGGATTAATAGCCACACTGCTCACAGCCTGGTTTGTGAAGCTTGAGGTGGGCACGCTAGCCATCATTTATAGTTTTGGTGTTTGCGTACTGTTGTGCGTCAGCTTTGGCGCGATTGCGTTTATGTTGACGGCACTTGGCAAAGGAAAATCTATGGCACTCAGTATCGCCTCGGCGTTTGCAGTAGGCGGCTACCTCGTCAGTTCACTTGCTGGTACAGTGTCGTGGCTAAAGTTCCCCGCTAAGTTCTTCAGCTTTTATTATTACCAACCGGAGGCTATTCTGCGTAGTACTTACAATTGGACACACGTGTCCTTCTTTGTCGTAGTATTTGTTGTGTGTGCGACCGTGTCGTGGCGGGCGTTTCGAACACGGGATATTTACTAGTATCTCTGTTAGTTTCTGAATATAAGGAGCTCCCTGGCTCTTTTTTTGGTTTTGTTGACACAGAAACGTAAGCGCGATAGCATGACGTTAGTAAAAAAAATTAATGTCATATAGGGGAATAACAATGAACCCTTTTGGTCTATTTGTTGTGCCTGGGTACGCGTATGGTTCACTTTGCATGGATATCGACACCGGCTCTTCTCATTCACTATTGCTACACTCTCATTTTCGCACTAATGTGACGGCCCTTTGGTACTAGGGAGTGTAGGATATTTGGTTGCTGCGGCTATTGGGTATTCGCTACTATTAAGCCTCCTGATTAGTAGTTACGGTATTGGTTTTGCATCTCCATCCTCCGTAGTAGGCGCATCCGATAGCAGCACACCAATATTTCTTAGATAGTTTCCTATGCTTAAGATGATTAACGCAAGGTGTGGCCAAAGATAAAATCTCGCCAAGCCCGCAAGTTTTTAAAGTAGGTTGGCCCTGTTGGCTCTTCGGGCGGCTGTACTCGCTCAAGCTCAGGTGTACTCGGTAAAGGCGGGGCATACGTCAAAGCAACATCACGGGGTACAAGCAATAGTTGCTCGCCTTTGGCCGCTTTACCAAATTGTTTACGGACGGAAAGTTCTAGGTATGTATCTGTTTGGTAATACTCGTTCTGAAGCTTTTGGTTTTCGTTCTGGAGCTGCATAATTCGGTTTTGCTGGTTGAGCCCGGCAATCTTTTTCTGGAGCTCATAGTTTGTCTCGATCACCCGCACGCCGCTCCAGCTCGCCAACACGACCACTACTGCAAATATTACAAAGCCCCACAGTCGCGTGTCACGCCATTGGTCGATTGGTTTGTCTTGGAAATATTGTTTTATTTTTTCTAGCATAGCGAATAGTGCCTACCTAACAAGTAGTTTATCATCTGGCCTACTCTCTACCCAAAAAGACAAAACCTGACTCTCAAAACAAACGCTTATGCTTGCTATTCACGCAATAATGTAGATAATAAAGCAAAGTTAATGTAATAAGGTTTATTGTATGCCCCATCCTGTAACAGAAAGAGATCCCAAGGCTCCTTTAGGTACTGATAGCCCTTATCTCACCCCCAAAGAAGAAGACGAAGTGACTATTGCGGCCGAGATAGTCCGTTTAGGGCAAGAGCTTCGTTCAACTGCAGAAGAACTTTGTCCTTTCAGGGAACCTCAAAAAAGAGCACGCTGGCGAAAAGCTAAGCCTATTCAGCCAAGCCGTTCGGTAACCGCACCATACGACGATGCAAAAGAAGCAGGAGTTCGAAACCGAGCCCGACTGATAAGAGCCAATGTTGGAACCGACGAGCCAATTGAGTTATGGGTAGATGCTACGGGCGAGGACGGCACCGGTGTTACAACTCCGGCAGTTAAGCATGCTGATATCAATGCCGATGGTACACTGTCGCTTAACCCTGCATTGTACTTACATGAAGGGCCAACGACCCTACAACAGCAACTGGATGCTGCAGATTACCTAAGTGCAACTGTAGGAGAAATCGTAGAAGAGAATGACAGGGTTAGATTCGTCAGGGTTCCCATGCAAGCCATATTGGGTACATGGTCTGGTGGTAGCCTCACACAACAGCCAGCCTAAAAACGGCTCAGGCAGAATCCCAAAAATATAGTAGCTGCTTATTTTTTGTAGTCTTTGATAGCTTTGACAACTTTTCCGTCGTCTTTCAAATTTTCCCAGAAAAGGACTTGGCTACGGTCAATAAACATTTCATCTTGCGGTCCGTGCAATTCCTGACCAAGCTTTACCAGTTGCGTTTCGCCCTGCTGCTCTGATTGAGTTTGTTCGTTTTCTTTTGGTTGGACTGCCTGCTGAACTTGGAGGTAGAAAATATCGTTGATCTGGATAGTTTTGCTGTCAGCAGCCTTTAGTTTGCCGAAGTAAACCTGGCCATTTGTCAAAAAGAGGGCTTGGTACTGGTCACCATTCACTCCTACCAGCCCAGTGTTGTTCTTTTTAAGGACAAGCTTGTAGCCTGCGCCTGCAGCAAGTACAACTATCAGGATGATTACCAATAGTGTGATCTTTAGCTTCTTAGGACGTCTTGAACGACCTCGTGGCCTTGGTGGCGAAGCAACAGTTGACTCCGGCTGCTGTGGTACAGCTTTAACTTGCGGTTTTGCACTATATTGATCCATAAATCCCCTCTCTTATAATCTGTTACCCAGTATAGCGTAAGCACTGTGCCGCGACAAGTATTAACTCACTCATCGTACCGCAAACCAATCCACCAGCGCCAAAGATCCGGCAGCCGTCCCAAAGTTTAACGTGAAGCCGGTTGTACTTTTATTACTTACAAAACAGGTAGTACCCCAGTTAGGCGTACAAAACACCGCATAATTTGCATCACTGTGGGCAGTATCAAATGCTACATCCAGCGTGGTTTCTGCTTCATCCACGCTCACGTTATAGCCCCTCGCATTATTACTAAAAGTAATGAAATTACCGCTGAAAGTAGTGTTACCGGTTACACTCAGGTCACCTTCAAAGTTCGATACAAGTGCACGCACTCGCAGCTGCGCTACCGAACCACCGCCTCGTTTTTCTATGCCGACAAAGCCATTAG
>CAZHPF010000019.1:0-12151 GCA_964534095.1 uncultured Candidatus Saccharibacteria bacterium | reverse complement strand
GGCCGCCGTAGTAGCCGTTGCCGGTGTTGATGGCCCAGTTGCCGCCGGACTCGCAGGTTGCCAAGCGGTCCCAGACGCTGCCGTCACCGCTGTACACGGCTGGCGCCGCTGCTCTCACTGGCGCTGTGCGCTGTCTGACTACCGGAGCAGGAGCCTCCACTACCGGCGGGCTCGGCAACGGCCGGCTGGGCAGCTGCTCGTCCGGCCTGGGGATCCGGATCTTATCACCCGGATGAATGATGTCCGGATGAGCAATATTTTCGTTGGCGTCAAACAACCTGACATAAGTCGTTTGGTACTCCTCGGCGATTTTGGTTAAGAAATCGCCTTCCTTCACTTCAACTATTTTGGGCGCTGGTTCGACTGTTTGGTTTGTTGACTGGGCATGCGCCGTGCTCCCACTGGCCAGCATGACCGCTGCTGCTAGCAAACCCGCGGAAAATGCGGATAAACCCATACTAACCTCCTTACCCTTCCTGCGAGGTACCCTCTGTGACATTTAACTGATGAATTTTACGAA
This sequence comes from uncultured Candidatus Saccharibacteria bacterium, assembly GCA_964534095.1. GTDB lineage: Bacteria > Patescibacteriota > Saccharimonadia > Saccharimonadales > CALMSM01 > CALMSM01. The sequence goes on along the minus strand of CAZHPF010000019.1, from coordinate 11,631 downwards.
GTTTTATGGATACCCTAGAAAAGGGTGACAAAAGTGCTTCTCCACCTCGTCGGCGAAAAAGGCACAAATTCTATCCTATCGTCTCTAGCATAAGTGTCAAGCGAACTTCCCACGGCAACAGAGAGCACATACACGCCATAACCCCTGTTGTATTAACTACCTTCGGGCTGCAGGCTTAGAAATACCTTGCGAACAGGAGTATAATTAAGGCATTGCAATATTAGTTAATTATGGTATAGTTTTCGTATTATGAGAATTGAGGACCGACCGCCTCTAGAATTTGCGCCCGAAGCTTTGCCTGCGGGTGAACCAGAAGCGTCTAAAAAATCACGCTTCGGCTTTCTTCGCCGCGCTGGCCACATGGCTACAAATGAAGTGGTGGAAATTACCCAGTTTGACTTGGACCAAGTTGGTATATATCTGGAAGCCGAAATTTTGTTTGGTCTGGAACGTGACTTGGATGAGTATCAAGGCCTTTGGGCCAGGCACGAAGGCCTGGTTAATGATTTTATCACCGACAATTCCGAGTTGATTAGCACAGTTATCGCCGGGCACCGCCAGGCCGTGCCGGGACGAGATCAACGGCGAGACACAGCAAAGTATCAAGGTAAAGACTTTGAACCGATGGCGGCTATCTTCGCTATAGCCGGGCGGTTGAGCGGTATCGGCACCAAGGAACAACTAGACGAGAATAACGCGGTGCGCTCCGCGCTGGATTACCGTCACACCATGCGCCGGACCGAGACTAAACGGAAGGCACTGGTCGCAACTCTTAAGCCGACTCCCAGCACTCATGATTTGGGGAGGAAACTAAGCGAGCTGGAAAAAGAATCGCACGATACTTACAAACCGATCTTCAAGAAAGAGAAAAAAATTAATGATCGTGTCATCGAGCGTATTAGTGGTGACCCGTATGAAGCTCAAGTCTTTCTGGATACCTTTTTAGATTTCTCAGCTTCCGAGGTGAAGAGCGAGAAGGCCTTTGCTTCCTTGTTCGCCAACAACTACCTGACCGACCCCGAGGAGTCGGCTCTCGCAATTGCCCTGAAAACCGTTCAAGAAGGCGCCAAAAACGGCGGCTTTGTCGAGAGTTACCTTCATGAGACTGTCGCGAAGAACGAAGGTGACACGATCTTAGGCTTTTTCGCTCGGTCCTATCAGCCCTCGGAGGAGCTGAAAACCTTCGTCGAGTATATGTTATCTAAAAAGCCGGAGTGGCCGAATGAGCTCCAGGAAGCTTACCGCGCCTTTGCCAACGAGCGCATGAATTCGTACCTAAAGCGGGTCAAGCCGGCCAGTGAGCGATCGCTAAAGAAAAGCTGGCTGCACCCTACGCCTAACGATTACGAAGAAATGGTCGAGCGGCACTTCAAGCAGATGTACGGACCGCTTAGAGCCGACCTTGTCAGGCCGAAAAACGCCCCGGCGTCGCAAACCCCCGCTCGTTATAAGCTAAATCCAGCCGATCTACTAAAAGAAGAATCGGCTATGGAGCCAGAAAATCCCCTTTTTCTGTCCCGACTGATACGCACGCCGAAAGGACTTATTGAGGAAGCTAAAGAAAGCACCGACGAACTACTGGAAGACTTAGTGACGAACGACCAGCGTAACCCCGATTATGTAAGTGACATGAGCAAAATTATCGAGAAGCTACGCGTTGAACCGTTCGGCATCGGAACTCGTTCGATCGCTTTTAAGCGCCCGTTTAGTATCAACGGCAAATCGCGAAAAGTATATCGCGCTAGTCCTCACGATATGCAGGCGCTCAAGGTGAGCGATCGAGCCCGACGCAGCCGCATTCTCTTTACGGTGAACGATGGCAGCCTGTCAGTCTACGCTGTCGCCAAGAACCATGCCGAATACGAACGAATAGTCGGCGCGCTTGTCAACAACTAAGCAAAATCAAAAGACTCCTCTTGCGAGGAGTCTTTTTCTAGTCTAGCTCTTTTCCCTTCAGGACACGGCTCACAAGAACTTATTAAACAAAACACCAAGGATAACAATCTGCGGTACGGCAACTATTGGCAACCAGATGGCGGTACGTTTGCCTATATTTGTCCAAATTAGACCAATTTCCGTGTAGTCGGTGGCCACACCGGCCATTAAGAAAACAAACGGATTGCCAAAGCTGCCAACTCGATTGAAAATTTCAAAAGCCAGTGGCGCGCTGCCTTCACTGCAGATCTCAATAATAGTTGCCACTGCTAAAGTTATAAGCAGTCCCGCGAAGCCAGCACCTAGCCAATCTGTGAAAATGTGGGCCGGTACGTAAGCGCGGATGAAGACCGCCGCCAAAAAGCCAATTACTATCCACCACAGCACCATGTTGGCCAGGTGAACGGAGCCACTAAGAACGCCGCGCCAGGCTTCGGGAAATTTGAAATGCCTGACCTTGTCCCAATGATAAGCCTGTTGTTCCTGTGGTTCTTTTGACTGTTCGATCCAGCCGGCCTTTTCAAGAGCCATAAATACGAACCCAGTGATAAGGGCGACAACCATCGCGCCGCCGACGAAGAAGAAGGCTTTCGGCCCGAAGAAACTAAAGAGCAAAATAGTCACCGGCAAATTGGCCCAGGGTGAAGCCATCAAGAAGGTAATTGTCGCCGGAATGGAAGCACCTTTTTTATACAGCTGAATGGCTATTGCTAGGATACCGTGCGAGCAAGCCGACATGATAAAACCGGCAATGACGCTATAAAAAAGCGTTTTAACGCGCCGTTTACCCAGGAATTTAAATACAAATTCATCTGGCACAAAGTATTCAATCATGCCGCCCAGTCCCAAGCCCAGTAGTACTGCCCACCAGACCAATTTCAAATAATCAGTGTAGCTATCCACCAAAGGCGTAATATTAAAAACTTTGGCAACGATAAAAACTAGAACTGCGGCCGCTAACCACAGTGCTACCCGCCTACTAATCCTAAAGCTAGTGTGTGACGGGTGAATATGCTGGTGGACGTTTGCCATTGCTAGTAAATTTCAAATATATTTTCGTAACTACCTGGATCTGGTCGTATGTATGAAGCCATGCGCAACGAAGCGGGCTTTAACTTATAGACTATGTACTCGCCCGCCTTAAGTTTTGTTAGAGGAGGCGAGCCGCTTTCGCTCGTACTGGCAGCCGCTTTTAATATCTCGCCAAATACTTCATTTGCTTTTGCTTGATCAGTTTCTTCAATTACAACGCCCTTTGCTTGCACGGTTGTTTGTGAAACGGGCTCAAAAACCGCCAAAGCAGCGCGTGGATTTTCTTGTAAATTATTATGTTTAGCTGTCTGGTTTTTGGTAATAAAGTAAAAATCGGGACCTTCAAAGTAAAAATATATGGCTGCGGCGTGCGGCTCACCTGTTTTATCCGCCGTAGCTAAAACGCCAACTCTTTTGGATTTCAAAAAATCTTTGATATGTTCTTGTTCTTCGTTGATATTTACAGGCATATTCTAAGAATACACCATTTTAGGGCTCTGTCGTTATGGTGCTAGAATAAGTTTATGGATAAAAGTATTGACGAGCTTGTTGATCTTAAAAACAAAAGCGCAATTGTAACCGGCGGGGCAAAAGGTATCGGCCGGGGTATTGCCTACCGTTTAGCTGAAGCTGGTGCCAAAGTTCTGGTTGCCGATCTCGATGAAGAAACTGCCATAAAAACCGCCCAAGAACTGTCTAGTAAAGGTTGGTCGGCTGAGGCTATTAAAACAGATGTTTCAAGCGAAGATGATGTTAAAGCAATGGTAGCCGCCTGCAAAGACAAGTTTGGTTCAGTCGACATCTTGGTTAACAATGCCGGTATTTATCCACCCGCGCCAATAAACCAAATGACAGAAGAGGATTTCGAGCGCGTGATTCACGTAAATTTGCGAAGTGTGTTTCTGACAACAAAATATGCCGCCGAGGTAATGAAAACTCAAGGCGGTGGCAAAATTATAAACATCACATCAATTGATGCTCTACATCCGTCTATGGTTGGACTGGCGCATTATGACGCGTCAAAACACGGTGTTTGGGGTTTCACCAAAAATTCGGCACTAGAACTAGCGGCTCATAAAATATCGGTTAATGCTATTGCGCCGGGAGGTGTCACTACTCCAGGCGTGGCTGCTATGCAAGGCTCCGGTCCTGTGGATACGAAAATGCTCGACGCTTTCATGGCCAAAATTCCGATGCATCGCATGGGTGAGCCTGACGAAATTGGTAAAGTCGCCTTATTTTTAGCGTCAGACATGGCGTCTTACATGACAGGCAGCCAGATAGTCGTAGACGGTGGCGCACTCCTTTCATAAATGTAATCAAGAAGGTGAAACCATGTCCATTGACCCTGCAAAACAAGGAAAGGTCCTCAAGTTTGTTAATGATAATCCTGTGGCGGTCCTGTCCACGGCTGCGGACAATAAGCCATGGGGCTCACCAGTTTATGTGGTGGCCGACGAGTTACTAAATTTTTACTTTGTAACGCGCAGCTCAACTGCTAAATATAAAAATTTCAAAAATAATCCGGCTGTGGCACTGACGATTGTCGACGGCCAGGAACTCCAAGCGGTCCAGTTATCGGGGGAGGTAGCAGAACTGGAGCCTGGCGAACATCGGCACAAACTCTTTCAGGAACTAGACAAAGTTCACCCGGAAGGTGTCGGTGAAGGCTGGTTACCACCCGTTGCCGAACTGGAAAGCGGCACCTACGCCATGTGCAAGGTCACACCTAGATTTTTACAGTTTGCTGACTTTAGTCCCGGCACTTCGTCTTCTACAGGACACATCGAACCGATCATCCCAGATTAGAACATCTCTGCTTAAATAAAAGACTCCTCTTGCGAGGAGTCTTTTTAACTTCAAAAGAAGTTTACCAGCTGCGCTGGCGGTCGCCGCCACCGTTATCACGGCGAGGACGGTCAGCCATTGGACGAGCTTGGTTAACAGTGATCGATCGACCACCGAAATCCTTACCGTTCATGGCTGCTTCTGCAGCTTTACCTTCGTCATCTGATTCGAACTCGACAAAACCAAAGCCCTTGCTGCGGCCAGTGTCACGATCTTTGATCACGACAGCTGTTGCAACGGTACCATGGGCAGCGAAAGCTGCTTGGAGTTCTTCGTCAGTTGTTGAAAAAGGTAAGCCACCGACAAATAATTTGTACATAGCAATTCCTACTTAGTTACTTCTCACGCAAATCGACCTGTGTAGCTTTCTATCGGTACGTGTAACTAGAGTTAAACTGCTATCTACTCCGACCATCGAACAACTAACAATTTGCACTGATGCTTGTTAAGGCCCTGAAAGAGTACAGCTTATAGGGGTAGTTGTCAATCCTCACCCCAGTTAATTATTACAACAGATTATGCTGGACAAGGGCAGGCCGGGCGAGTAAATTAAGGACAAGCACAAAGCGAAACAAACATTAACACCTACACTAAGTTGACAAAACTTCAATTTTGTGTATAATAATACTAGTTTTGCTAACGCGTACAAAACAAAAAATTTACAAAATAACAAAAACTAAAACGGAGGTAAAAACATGGGTAGCTTTCAATATGAGCTAGTACCGACAACAAATCAGGATATTTTAAAGGTGGACTCTGTCCTCGTAAATCTTTAGAAATCCTTTTGTTCTCTCAAGGAACAACATTAAAGAGCCCGGACGCGGGCTCTTTAAATTTGCAAACGGGAGAAGCGAGGTGACTCGAACCAAATCAACCACCTACGCTATTTACCGATTAAATAACCCAGTGCAATTTGTGCATTAGTCTGCTTGAGGCCTAGTGCTTGTTTCCATACCTCATCAAGCATTCCCCCGACTGCTACGCCCCTCAAGTTTGATAAGTCAGCAATTTGCAAAGATAGCTGCTGCATGGCGGCACCTACTTCTATTAGTGCGAATCTGCCCCCTCGATCTCCATATTTTGCTATTGCTCGCCCTGGAAATATCACGAAGACCAAGAGTAGATTAGGAACACCTTCCACATTCATGTTAAGTGATTGGCTGGCTTTGTCCCAAGAAGGTGCATTATCAGACACCACCACAGCCCCATGTTTCTCTGGATCATAGTAAATAATTTTCCTGGCAAACCTCTCGACATTGAATGCAACACAGAATACCTCTGTAACATAAGTAGCTCCTGCCGATGGATAACCCCGATGTTCTAAGCCATTCCAAGCATAAAAGCTTGACAGAAGATGGCCAAGTTCTTTTACGGATAATTGTTTGCCTGAAAACGTACGATCACTCCTACGCTTCTTAGCAATTTTATTAGCTTGGCTACGTACCTGTGGCAGTGGCTGTGGGGAGTTGGGATACTCAAGCAAAAATTCCTTATCGTCACTGTCATAACTATTAAGCTGCTGGGCAAATTCCTGCACATTAAATCTGTCCAATGAGGAGGATTCCCAAAACTTATCAAATAAGGTTTCGTCGTCATTCATACTCAACCCAATGGATGCGGCATTAGGTTTGGGAACTCAAGTTTGTCAGAAGCCCATGGATACCGGCTTTGGAGTTTGTCGCGCAGTCTGCCAACGAGTGGCCACTCCTGATGCGCAAAAATTGGCGCGAGGTCTGGCGAAGTTGCATGCACTACATGTATACCAAGCTGTTGAGCATCTATAGTTGTTATGTCGCGATAGTAAAGCCGAATATGATTCTCTTTAAACGTCGATTTAATTGCCCTTAACGCTTGATCAGTAGTCATAGACTTACCCTTAACTGATACGTCATGTATTTTGTCCTTGTTCCTAAACATTGGCAAATCATGCCATTGTTCTGGATAAAGGGTGTAAAAAATTGCATGTTCATCAAATGATTTTAACTTGTATGGATCAGTTATATAAGAAGTGTCCACATACTTTTCGTAAATGCCGGCAAATAGTATGCCTTGGTTCCACTCAAGGTATGCTTTATCAAGAGCATCTTTCCAGGTTTCTCGACAAGCAACTCCAAGAGAATAGCGCCATTTACCTCGTTTCTGTATACCACCGGCTACTGCAATAACTGGGAATGGACTGTAAGCAGGGGTGAGATCAAAAGCCCACATTTCACCATTCAAATCATTGGTCTCAGCTAGGTATTTTGTTGGTGTTTGAATTGCACGAGCTGGTACGCTGTGAAGCCAGGTCATCATTAGCGCATCACGTTCAATGAGTTCTTGGGTTGCACGTAGTAAAGCCTGATGAGCAGTTGGCCCTGCTGCTAGTCCAGAGGAGGTCGGAATGCCAGTCTTGTAGTCATCTCGAAGCACTACAAAAGGATGCGGAATCCACAACTCTTTATTGTTATGAAAGTCATACGCATTTGTATACATACATTTATCTGAGTAAATATTGCCAAACGGAAACTTTGGATTATTTCGCTGGTCTTTAGTGAACAAACACCATTCGTCTGCCTGTAATATCTTATCGCCTGGAATGGCATGCTTAGGTTTTAGCGGCAAATTAATGATAACCGCACAATAACGTTCTATAGACTCCCCTATAGCTGCTAGTTCAGCATCTTCCTCGTTTCTGCTTACGCCGCCAGCCGCACTTTGCCACGGTGATTCAAGCGAGCCTGCAACTCCCATATGAATAATACTTTTCGCATCACTCAGTGAAACCCGAGCACGCTGAGGTTCTAGAGTTATCCCGTGCCGGTTATTAGGAGCTTGTAGCAGGAGGGTTCTGCTGAGGTGGTTCTTCTGGCTTTGTTGACTCTTCGTCATGTTGCTCCGTTGCTTGTTCTTGTGTTGGAAGTGCTGCTTGGATGGTTGGAGCTATGCCACCATCACTAACTTCTTTGCCAATGTGTCGGTGATACCATACTGTAATCCATCCAACAATAATTGGAACCAGTATCAAATACACGATACCGCCAACACCTGTCAGAATGAGAACTGCCCCTCCAAAAAACTCAGCTGTGAAAGCAACTGCAATCAGTGTTGTAACAAGCAGCGCACGCTTTACAGGCTTTTCAATCTGTACTCTTGAGTACAAGAACCATAACACCAAGAAAGGGGCAATAATAAGCAGGGGCCATATCGCTGCAGCACCAGGATTCGTGCAAACAGTATATGCTTCTGAATATCTATAAGTTTTCTCTGTGCAACTACTAAGCATTGAGTTAATAAGCCAGAACCCTAAATAAACCAAAGCTCCAACGATTGGTACGAACAGCGCAGAAAGTACAGTCAGCAAATGACGATTATGAACTTGGTGCTTCTCACCTTCTTTACCAATACGCTGTGCTAATAAAGTAGAAGAAGCGATTGAGGTTGCTAAACAACAACAGCAGCAACAACACGAACTTCCACATGTAGGTGTGGTAACAACTGTGGAGAATCTTTTATCATCAAACTGTGTTTGTAATGCTTTCATCTTTTCACCATGGTAATGCTAAAGCTCCACCCTGGTCAATCTTATTCTTTGTACATATAGGACATAATGGCACTTTGAGCAACTGATCTTTCTTAACTGCTCTATCTTGGAAATTCCAAGAAACAGTCTTGTTGGTCAGACTTGTATCACCATTTGCTATTCTAAGCAGCTCTGTGGCTATCAGCTCGGAAACGATTTTTCCATACTTGTTGACAGTTCGGGGTGTAACTGGTGGAGTTTCGTCACCCCATCGTGTACTGACTCGCCCCTGCAGACATGCAACACATGCCGTCTCTCCCGGGAATACTAAGGGGCCTAATGAAAGAGTGTGGTGAAATGCCATATCTACAAATAGGTGAGGCTTTGTGATAGTTTGATATTTAATTTTTTCTAATAAGCCGGCGTAAGTACTGTTTGTGCGGATGATAAGTGCTAGACCGTAATCCGGGCTGCTCTTGATAATCGCGATTTCCTTATTCCGGGCTGGAGCCAGTTCACTTTTGTCACCAATCATGGCAACTTTCAACACTTTGCTTTTTTGTAAAACTGGAACAATAATCTCTGCAGTTATTAACTCTTCAAGCACACGTTGATCACGAGCACTAAGCTCTTTGCGAGTAAAAGGCTCACTGTGCTTCAATGATGAAAAAAAAGACGGTTCACTGCTTTCAAGCTCAATTTCGTACCTGGCATCGGCTCCGCCAGAAATTATTAGCGATTTATCTGTCTGATGTATTGTCCATTCAGGCAAAAATTTATATCTTGTTTGATTTGACTGTGCCATTACCTGATACTATGCCTCACTCATATTCATTAAACTAGGCGGAGAATGGTCTGGGAACCCGGTCACTATTTCAGGCGTACAATCTTCATATGGCCTACCGCCACACATGGAACAAGTATTGAGTTCTTAGATGTCCAATCTGGTAGCGGCGAGTGGGCTTGAACCACTGACCTCAGGCTTATGAGTCCTGCGCTCTAACCAGCTGAGCTACGCCGCCACGTCGATGTGTAATGGTTGGGTAACCATTTTGCCGACAAAACAAGTTTGCTCGGCAAAACTACTTACCCCACAAAGCCATCTCCTCTAAAAATTCCAAACGTCAGTCAAGCTGCCTGGTTTGAAATTTTTATTTGGCTGCAGTGCAACAGGGGTAAATATAGCACGTTTCTCGGTACTCGGCTACTCCCACTCGGTGGTGCCGGGCGGTTTGGACGTCAGGTCATAGGCGACGCGCGAGATAGTGTCATCGCGCGTAATGCCGTAAACCATCTCGTCCAAAGCTTCAAAGGGCAAATGAACTCCCGGTATGGCTGGCACCCCGGTCATGAAGTCATTGGTTATAAAAGTGCGGATGCCGATCGAACGGTTGCCTGGTTTGCCGAAGTGCACCGGAAAGGAGACAACCGGCACCTGGCTTAATGCCCGGACCAGGTCGTATTTGATAAGCACCTTATTCACGACGTCATCGGCCCGGCGCAGCTGCTCTATGACCTCAGCGGTCGGGAAGGTCGGCGTAATATCGTCTATCGGCCCGCGGACTTGTTCACCGAAAACATACACCACGCGGTTGACGCTGTGCAGCGTCTTGGGAATTTCACGGGCCATTTCCATAAGCCGGTCCCAGTCAGATTCGCCGCTTAGCGCCGCCAGGTAACTGTAGCTGCGGCCGTCGCCCTGCACGCCGACCGTTTGGATCGGCAAAAGCGTGGTGGCGATTTTCTCGTTACTGAATTCCTGCAGGGCCGCGCCGACTTCTATAAATTCAGGCGTGATAAACGGCCGCTCGGCGCAAATGGCCCGAATGGCCAAACCTGGACCGGGAAAAGGCTGGCGCCAAACAAGCTCATCACTTAGGCCCAGCAGGCGGCCAAGTTCGCGCACTTCGTCCTTGTGGAGCGATTGCAGCGGTTCGACAACCTGGCCGTTTGCCCGCAGTTCGCGCACCAGCGGCGTGTCGTTATGGTGAGTCTTTATAACTGACGCTTGGGTGCTGGCCAGAGAGCTGGCGCTTTCAATCAAATCCGGCCGCAGCGTGCCCTGGCCCAAAACCGTGTTATCAGGGTCAAGTCCCAGTTGCTCGGTGGCCATGCCGAGAACTTTGATAAAGGTGTCGCCGATAATTTTGCGCTTAATTTCCGGCTCGGTTACTTCACGTAGCGGCATGGTCTCGACGCCATCAATAAGTGTGGTCGCCGAGGCGAAGTGCTCACTGTCGTCTATAACGGTCAGTTCAATGCCGACTGAGGACAAAGCCTTGGCGACCTCGCGGCTTTCACCCAGGCGCATAAAGCCGGTATCAATGTGGACGGCGTGCACCTTGGCGGGATCCAGAGCTTTGCCCAGCAGCACTGTACAGACTGTCGAATCGACGCCGCCGCTGGCGAAGACCAGCACTTCGCGCTCGCCGACGGTCTCCTGGATATAACGAATGGCTTCAGCCTCCCGGTCCTCTACGGTGTAATCCTGTTCCAGCCCGGCGACATTGAAAAGGAAATTACCCAGGATATCGCTGCCGTGGGTGGTAATGTCGACTTCCGGATGGAACTGCACGCCGTATAAATGCCGCTGCCGGTCCTCGATGGCCGCGACAATGTCGCCCGACATTGCTGAAGCCTCAAATCCGGGGGCCAAGCTAGCGATACTGTCGCCGTGGCTCATCAACACGGTCTGCTGAGCAGCCAGTTGGTCAAAGAGGGGAGAATCCGAATCAACTTGAGCTTCGGCCGGGCCGTCCTCGCGTCGGCCGCCGCGTTCGACCGATCCGCCAAGACACTGGTTCATGAGCTGCATGCCGTAGCAAATACCCAGGATCGGTTTTTCCAGCTCGAATATGGCAGAATCGTAAGCCGGTGCCTCCGGGCTGTAAACACTCTGCGGTCCGCCAGAAATTATCAAGGCGTCGAAGTCGCTTAACTCTTCGGCGGGGGTGTTTAGCGGCAAAATTTCCGATCGCACACCCAGGTTGCGTACCCGCCGGTCGATGACTTTGCCGTACTGGGCGCCGGCGTCGAGTATCGCGACAGCTTGAATCGGCTTCAGCTTCTCTGGTGACGAAAGCTGCTCACCACCCGGTAATGTCTCGCCGGTCATATAGTTATAAAACCACGAAATGACTGACTTAAGCAAAAGCTTTGCAATGCTGGCCGGTGAGCGCTATACTACAGTCTCAGTATGGCAATGCCCGCTGAACAAATACAAACCGCAGAAATTTATGAAGCACCCGCGTTAGTGGGTGCTTTTTTAGATCAACGCCTTGAGCTTTTCGCAGTAGCCGATTTGGAGCCGGCAC
>CAZHPF010000018.1:0-13192 GCA_964534095.1 uncultured Candidatus Saccharibacteria bacterium | reverse complement strand
GCTCAGTAGCCCTGCTGACGACAGCAATATACCTATCCAGTCAATGGTGGGTTTTTCTTCGCGGTCGCGTGATTCTTTGACGATAATTGAACCGAGTAATAATAAGATGACTACGAAAACGTTGATTCGAAACCCCCAGCGCCAACTGTAATGGCTGGTGAGATATCCGCCCAGAACTGGGCCAATAGCGGAACCGGCAGCTGCCATACCACCCCAGATGCCAAGCGCGATTGCCCGGTCGCGGCCACGGTATTGACTTACCAGAAGCGAAGCAGTTGCCGGCATCATAAGTGCCGCACCGATACCTTCTATAATTGACTCGCCGACAATAAGCATACCCACGCTGTGGCTGATGGATGCCAGGAACGAGCCCAGTGCAAAAATAATCGCGCCGACAATGAACATTTTCTTGCGCCCGAACAAGTCGCCGAGTCGTCCGCCGGTAATAGTTAGGGCTGAAAGAGTCAAGGCATAGGCCGTAATAACCCACTGGAGGCTTTGAATATCGGTATTCAGCTCTCGCACGATTGTCCCGAGGCTAACGTTTAGTAGCGTCGTATCAAGTACGATAATAACGATGGCCAAACCCATAACGAACAGAGGCGTCCATTTTTTCAGAAATGATGGTTTATGTTTATCGGGCACGTGTTCTCCTATTCTGTTATGTCTAGTTTGATGTGTCTGTCTACTTTTTTTAACAAGGTGATAAAAATAGATAATTCCTCATCACTTAAGCAGCTAAATAAGTTTTCCAGTAACTCTCTTTGAGCAGTTTGCAGTACACTCATTCGATCGGCTGCTTCCGGAGCAATACTGATAATTGTCACGCGACGGTCAGTTGTGTCAAGCGCACGACGGATGAAGCCCTTGTCGGCTAATTGATCCACGAATTGACTGATCGCCCCGGGGGTAATCTGTGCCATATCAGCAAGCTGGGTGGTGGTCATGCCGTCGGCATGCCGATTGATGAGCCGGAGAATATGCAATTGCTGTACACTGATATCGTACTGTTTACAAAGTGGTGCTAGAGATTGGTGGAGAGCATGCTTGAAATTACCAAAGCTTTCCATGGCTTCAGTGATATTTGGACGTGAGACAGGGTCTTTACTCATAATGGTTTAGTTACTAATTAGTTTAGCAACTAAACAAATTAATATCAATAGTGAATTATTTTAGTTAAACCATGACTCTAAGGTTTCGAGACAAAAGAGTTGTCTTTGATATAGAAACGCCAGGGGATATCTTTGGCTTGGCTTATACCTATGCGCGTCGTTTGGATAATCTGGCTTACCGGCAGTGGCGGCTGCGGGATAAGCTTAAGGGGTGTTGTGCGCAGATTATGTCCGTTTAGGGTGCGGTTGATGCCTAGTGCCTGGCATAGTTTGGCCGGCTCATTAGTTAATTCCTGTTCAGTCTTCCCTCCTCGGTTCGTGCTCATGGTAGTGACGCCCTCCAATGGTTCAAGTGCCCGAATTAGCACCGCCGCGCCATGCCCTGTTTCTCCGACTACTATATTGCAACAATAGTGCATGCCGTAGGTAAAGTAAACGTATAAGTGCCCGGCCGAGCCAAACATAACGCGGGTGCGTTCAGTCTCGCCACGGTAGCTATGACTGGCTATGTCGGTCTGGTCATACGCTTCTGTTTCTACGATGCGACCGCGCAACGTCTCTCCTGCAATAGTCCGTTCTAATACGCATCCCAATAGCTGCGGCGCTACCCGCACCGCGCTGCCGCCCAAGAACAATAAATCTGCGGTTGGTTTGATACTTATCCTCCTTCTAATGAGATGGCTAGTTTAATATACTAAGGGTAAGCTGGTTAATGCTACAGCTGGCTGAGCAAGAATTCTCTGGCAGCCTTAACATTTGGCTGCAAAGAAAGGTTCACAAACTCGGATCTATCTACCCACTTATGCGCCAGTTCTGCCGATACAGTAGTAGTAGCTTTGTCATTAGTTTGCATGCGGACATGATAGTACAAAGTAAATCGGGGCACCTTATCGACCACTCCTCGGTTAGTGACAAATGCTGGGCTGGGGTCAATTTCTAAAGTATCTATCTGAATACCTAGCTCTTCTTGGATCTCTCTATCAAGCGTTTTGTGGATGGTTTCTGTGTAGTCCACTCCTCCGCCCGGCAGACCGTACCAGCCTTCGTCTTCTTGAACGACCAGCAACTTGCCGCTTTCTATAATAACGGCTTTCACAGCAACACGGTAAAGACAATCCATAATCTCAGCTAATTGCGGAACAATATCGCTCATATAGGAACTAGTATAACCCACAATCTCTATGCAAATAGGAGACTAATGTATACTCTAGCTATGTCACAAATGAGCTTCAGGGGTAATGCCTCTGCATATTTTAAGAGAATTAAGCAAGGCGCGGGCTTAAACGTGATGGTGAACCTGGTGAATAGTTTTGCTGTGGGGTTTGCTTCGTTCTTTTTCCAACAACAAGGTGTCCAGATGTATAAAATTATACTTATTTGGGCAATTAGTCCTCTGGTGTCGCTACCCATCGTCTATTTTATTAATCAGTGGAACACCAAAAGGTTTCTGAGGCTTGGGGTGCTGGCCTATGCGGGGTCTGTGTTGTCTCTGCTTTTTTATATGCCATATTCTTGGCTTCTCTTTGGCATCTTCGAAGGGCTTAAACTTGGCTTGTTTTGGGTGTCGTTTAATACCTCTTTCTTCAACAAATCCAATAACCACCAACATGCCAAAGATTCGTCGCTCTACTTTATTTTCCCCACGCTTGGCGGGATAATTATGCCACCGCTTGGCGCGTTAGTCATTGACAATTTTGGTTATAAAGTGCTGTTCTCTATCGCACTACTTCTCTGTATCGCACCGTTTCTCTATATCCAAGGTAAGTACTTCGACTACCGGGAGAATATGACTTTCAAGCAAGCCGACAAAGCCTTTTCCGGTATACGTACGATAGTCTTTTTTGACTCGGCAATACATTTTTTCCAGTGGCACTTTATGACAATCTATGCACTGCTCTTTATCAAGACCGAGTATGCGTTCGGCGGGTTGCTCAGCTATCTGGCACTCATAAGTTTGTTCGTGTCATTTGCGCTTTCGGCTGTATCGGATAGATACCACAAGCGGGCAGAACTACTATATCCGCTGCTTTTCGTCATGGCTATATTGATAGTAATTATGCCTTCCTTTAAGACGCTTGCCACGCTGGTACCGATAATTGGTCTGTACACCGTTTTCGATAACCTTTCCCTGCCGATTCGGTTCGCGGCTCATATAGATCTTGGCACCAAAGATACTGGCTTCTGGCGTGCAGGGGAGTTTTACGGTAATATCGGGCGAACCGTCGTTTTTGCAATCTCAGCTCTGTTTCTTTACATTGGAAATTACTGGTTGCCATTCATTATGTTTGCCAGCATGACTGCTGCCCTTCCTTTTATTATCCAACGAAAACTTAACCGGCAAACACTCCCCGTCTTGGAGGAAGAAAAGACCCAGTAGCGCAGGCTTGCTAGATACTTCCTACACTTCTACTGTGTTGGTTGTGGTTTCTCTGTCCTCTTCAATTAGTAAGCTAATTTTTGAGTTTGAGGTTAACCAAAATTATGTCCAAAAAGTAGCAAAAAGACCTAATCTTCGCTCAGGCATGTTTAGTGGTTTGTATGGCGAGCTTGCCGCTTCTATGTAAAACAATCTTATACACAAAGGCGTATGCTCCAAACAACAAAGAACTATAGAACAAATCACCAAGTAGCGTGTTGCGGAAAAAAGGCAGGGCGTTGTAATAACAATGTATTAACCCCTCAAACGTTAATGCATACAGCCGTCCCTCGAGCCACACACCAAGGTTGGAGACCAAAAAGAAAAACATTGACGCCCCCACACTTGCCGTCCCTATAGACAGAGGGGTGATGTGTTTTAGAAAACGGTTACTTGCTAAAGCGACAATTGCAAAACTACCCCATGTAACCAAAATGAGAGGATGTAGCCCTATAAATAAGTCGCTAATTATCATGGCAACGAGCGGTAAAAATGTAGCCCACTTTCTTGGCAGGATTGCCCCGCCAAAAATTGCAACAGCAGCGATAGGTGCAAAGTTTGCAGGATGCGGGAGCACCCTGCTGATTATCGCAAAGGCAATCAGTGTTAGCGCCAAGCCTGCTTTTATAAGAGTGCCGTTCGTAAGTCTCACTGCAGTTGTTCCAACTGCCATTTAAAGCTATCGCCTGACTTGGCTTTATAGGTGCCTGCTCCCTCGTCTGCATACTTGCCGTTAACATAGAATGACCAGTATTCTTTTGAACTATCGGCCTGTACGCCATTAATCCCAGTCACAAGCTCACCAAAGTCACTATTTTCCGTAGTCACTGTGGTTAAAGATTTGAGCGTAGCTAATGCTGTAACGCTCTCCTCGCCTTGGTATGTGACAGTCTTGCCATCTTCGCTAAAGGTAATGTTATCTTCTGTCGGCTGCGCCACTTGCTCTGTGGTCTGCACCGAGCTATCGACTGATGTTTCCTGTTGGGTTATGTTGTAGACCCCAAAACCAAAGAGCCCTATTACGGCCACAATGATGACTGCTAGAATTGATTTTTTCATTTTTCCTCCATTTCGGAGCTGGTCTGTAAACTAAAAATCGCCACCGAGGATGACGACAAACAATTTACCTATCCTGCTCGGGACTTGTACTTATACGACGACCTGACTTACTGCTCATATTGGCAGCATTACAGTTGCGGCACAGCGCCGGAATTTCACCGAACTTCCACGTATAAGACGTTTAATTATTAAGGTATCCCTAACTATACGCCCATGGTTTTGATAATGTAAAGTATTGTTGCGAAATTGACCTATGATGGATTCGAATTGCTTCTGCTAGCACTACCTTAGCTAATCAAGTGGTCAGGAAAATATGAGCTGGATCACTACACAGATAGCAAGCGCCATTATCATGTACCGCACGAAGCCGTTACCTCGTTTGATAGCAATCTTCGAGCCAAAATGAGCACCGACTGTATTCCCTATAAACAATAAGAGGGCATATCTATAATTAACTAAATCTGTAAATAACAGGATTGCTGCACTTAAGCTCCAGCCAAACAAATTAGCAAAGAAGCTGTGTGCCATAGCTTGCAATGCTTTGAAGCCTCTAAAATACATAAGCGTCATGGTGGACAGAATTCCCGTTCCCGCCCCAAGGGCTCCCGCCGACATTGAAGTACCGAAATATATTATTGGCCAGTACCATTTGGCTGGTCGCTCTTTAAGAGCATAGTTCTTCCTAAAAATGCTGAGAAATATCAGCAGCATTAAAATTACTACTACAAACTTTGTCAGGATTTCCTCATTAAGCCACGCAACCAAGAACGTACCGGCCGTTACGCCCAGTAGATTTACCGCAATAATAGGGGGTAGTGCTTTCTTGTTGATTTGCTTTGCCCGAATGAGGTTACGAAGAGCTGGCAAGAAAAAGCCAAGGTCTCCTATTTTGTTGGTGGCGATTGCGGAGTTGAGGGGCATCCCAAACGAGAGCAGCGTAAACAATGCCAATAAACCGGCTCCACCACCAGACATGGTGCCAATAAAAGCTGCTAAAAAACCGATACCCAAAAGGATTAATTCGTGCATTAACACATCATAGCAAGAAACCCTGCGAAAGAAGTATCTGTGTCACAATTCTTTTATCGGTAATCCTGGCCTCAAGTTCCGTACGTTTGCCAAAACCATGTACAATAAATGATATGCCTACAAAAGAAATTTCTGGCGGTACAGTACACAAAATGCCCACGGATCTGCACAAGGCACTGGTTGCTAATCCAAAGGTACTTGCTCTATGGGAAGATATTACGCCGCTTGCGCGCAACGAGTTTATCTGTTGGGTGGAGAATGCCAAACAAATTGAAACCAGGAACCGCCGCATCCAAAGGACGTGCGAAGAACTGCTTGAAGGAAAGCGCCGGCCTTGCTGCTGGATAGGTTGCATTCACCGCCCAGACAAGCCGATAAGCCCCTCCGTACAATGGGCACTCAACAAACAATCCAAAAAACCTGTTTAACCCAGCCACTTATAAACTAGTTCTATTGTCTAGGGGTAAGTGCGTGCAGTCATTGTATGCGCCTAATGCCCAAACCAATTCTCCAGTCGCAGCTTGTCGAAGCTGCAGTTCGGTAAGGCTGGCATTGGCCGGATTTACCAATGTTTCTCCTCTTATGGCCAGCATAGTGCTAGGGGTCAGATGGTCACCCATAATAACTTGGGCTAGGAGTGTTCGCGTAAAGTAACCGTGGGTGACTACAGCTAGCCGTTTTTCTGGCCTGCCAGCCAAATAGGCCAATCCGTCATCCACTCGTGCAAGTATTGTGTCGTAATTTTCGGCTCCTTCTAGCACTGGAGTTCCTGGTGTTTCCATGCTCTCTATCCAGCGTTGATAGGTTTCATTAGCCGCAGCATCTGATGTAGATTTACCGTGAATTTCAAGAGGTTTAATTCTTTCTACAAATAAGCCTGAGAATTCAGGCGCCTTGCCTGTGGCCTCAGCAATGAACTCTGCAGTTTGACGGGCACGTGGTAGGGTGCTTGAAACCAGCGCTTCGATGTCTGCATCTCTCAGTCTTTCTGCTACTAAAGCTGCCTGTTCACGGCCAAGCGGGCTTAAATCTGCGTCTGCTGCTTGATGTACCGGCATCCCATTGTCAACACTTTGGCCGTGCCGGACTAAGAGGACTGTTTTTTCGAATTGTGCACCGGGTGATGACATTACTAAAAGTGTATGCTAAGAATCAAACCATTGCAATGAATTTAATTAAATTGCGTAGTATATTTATAAAAGCGCGCTATATCTGGTGTTTATGCTTTGTCAGAAACAGGATACAGCCACGGGCTAAAGCTGGTGGCTACGTCCTCAGGAACGGAACCAGTGACGAGCCATTTTGCCAGGACGTCTTGCCCGTAAGCCATAGCGGCTTTGGCGAATGCTAAGGTGACTTCAGGAAAGGCCTCTCCTCTTTCTAGCTTCAAGAGGCTAGACAGATATTCCTCCAGGGCTACTGGTTCTGCCGTGATGACCTCGCTAGGGCTGGCTGCTTCACTGCCAACGTAGGTTACGCCTCTGGCGACCCCGAAGTAACGCGGATATAAAATACTGCGGCTGACATCGCGCATTAAAAATAACTCAAGCTCCGACCTGTCAGCAGGAACATAGCCGGTTTCTTCCGCCAGTTCCCTGTGCCCAGTCCGGAATGGGTTTTCTGGGGTATCATGGCCACCATCAATGTTACCGCCCGGTAGTTCATGAAAAGTGCCATAGTGGGTGCGCTGATTGCGAATCATGAGCACGCTAGCTTCACTTACGGTGTCACCTAAAATGGGCAAGATGGTGACAGCCCCAATGCGATGCACAAATTCGTAAGGTGCTTCCCTGCCCTCTATCGGAACATGCTCAACTCTGAAGAAAGCACCGTCGTATTGGACTTCTCCGCCCAGACTACTCATAAAATAAAGCATACCATAAAAATGTAATCTGAGCAAGTAACTTTTGTGAATCGTTTCTGGCTGGAACTATTTTTTTGGCAGCATGAGAGGTAGCTGCTTGAGTATTTCGTAGGCGGCAGGCGTGCAATTCAGCCATCCTCTTGGCACGGCCAAACGCGGGGCATCACATCCCTGGCTGCACCTAGGACTTCGCAGATATCCTGGACAAGCGCCATTTTGCCATCACCCACATACCCGCAGGCAAGCTCGCCGGGGCGTGCATCAATTTTCGTATAACCGTCAGCTTGCAGCTGATCAATATTCCTGCTTACGGCGGGATTATGAAGCATCCGTCCGTTCATTGCCGGCGCGAAGAACCTGGGAATATTTGTATCAAGCGCGGTAAATGTTTCGGCTAGCAATCCCGTTGTGTTGCCGGTAGCAAGCCGGTGTATAGCGGCAGCGCTCGCCGGCGCGACCACGGCCATATGCGCCCAATCGCTCAGCGCAACATGTGTAGGCCGCCATGTATCAGTCAAACGATCCGCATCAGTATAGACCGACCCTTGACTCATGACAGTGAGCGCTTCCTTGGTTACGAACGCACTTGCCCCTGGACTGAGTATTGTTCGCACTTCAAAGCCGGTTCGTCGAAGCTCCGTGACAAGATCTAGCGCCCGATACGCGGCTATCGACCCCGAAACCCCCAAAAGCAGATGTGGTGTTGTCTCAGACATACGTTGGCTCCGGTATGGTAATACGTGCTGCTATCTGCTGGGCGACCTGATCTGAGGTTCCGTGGATCCTCTGATTGTTGCGATCTTTATCAACAATATACAGGGTTCTTTCCTCTCGTCTTTCCTTTAAATCATTTGCAATACACAAATCCGTGCCAGCCGTACGAATTTGCCCTGCAGCAGTATCTACCAGTACTTTCCGTGTGACCCCACTAAGCAACTTGAACCCCACGATTTTTGTCTCTGTGCCATAAACACCCCGAAGTGTTGGCAATATCTTAGGCCGTGGTGGAAGCGGAGGAATCACTAGGGCTTCGTCGGACGAAATCTTTCCCTCGACCGGTTCAGCATAGAAATCACCTACT
This sequence comes from uncultured Candidatus Saccharibacteria bacterium, assembly GCA_964534095.1. GTDB lineage: Bacteria > Patescibacteriota > Saccharimonadia > Saccharimonadales > CALMSM01 > CALMSM01. The sequence continues at coordinate 4,631 of CAZHPF010000018.1, read as the reverse complement.
GCCGCCGCATGCAGGACAAGCCCTGGGCTTCTAACCGCGTGCATCTGCTCCTCTAAATCTTCAGGGGTTGTAAAATGCTGCACGGCCACACCTTCCGGGATCTCATGCACCCCCCTTACGAGCGCTGACTCAAACAGCGCCACGTGATGCCCTAAGCTTGCATACTGGCGTGCCAATGCTGCTCCTAATGTACCCGTGGCTAGGTTAGTGATGATCCGCATGTCATCAAGTTGTTCATACGTAGGCCCGGACGTAATAAGTACGTCCGGACAACCTTCCCCTCGTGCGCCTGCTGACATCTAAACTGTCCCCTCAGGAAACAGACCGATAGTCTGTCTGCCTTGGTTGTGCGCTGCCAATGTGGCGGCCATCGCTTCATCGCCAGCCAATGAGGCAAACGCGCGCTCGTGGAACACTTCTTGGGGTAAGATGCGATCAAACACCCGTTGTATATCTGTGTCCGTTTCAGGATGGTCAGCAATGACACGTATGCGTTCAAGCCGCATGTGCTCTGCGTGCGCTGCAACAGCGGCGCCAGTGGCAAAGTCACCAATTTTTGGGAGTGTTTCTTCCCAGTAGCGCTCCTCCTTATCCAGTACTACTGGTTCTATGCCGCGAATTACTAGCAAATCACCTACCCAGTTAGCATGATCTGTCTCTTGCCCTGCGATTATGTCAAGAAGCCGTGCCGCGTGACTACCTGGTTCTGCATAAGCCTCGGCAAACGCACGAATTCTGTCAGCAGCCGTGACCTCGCCGTGGTACTGTTTTTGTAACCAATCTACGAGCTGCCCATCATCATGTCGTGTCACGTCCCACCATTGCTCACTTGTTACTTGTGGTGCTTGTTCTAGAGTTGGCATATTGCCTCCTTTGTTAGTTTGTATCTTCATTGTGTTCTCAGTATTAGGATTTTCTTATAGTGTCTACTATATTTTGTAGACGTATGATATAATTCATCATATGAAAGAACTAATCCAGTGGTTGCACAGTTACGGCCTCAATAAAACCGAACTCACTGTATACCTGGCGGTACTCAAACACCCGCACGCCAAAACAGCCGATGTACAACGTGATACTGGCCTAGTCCGAACCACGCTGTACTACTCGCTCGCAGAGCTGAAGTCCAAAGGGCTTATCAGCGAGAACCTACAAAATAATGTCAAAACATATGAGACGACAGATACCTCAGTGCTGCGCAACGAAATAGAAACCGTCATACAGGACAAACAGCGCCGGCTACACGAACTAACCACATTACAGCCGGTCTTTGAAGCTCTTTCGTCAACGCCTCCAGCTGCAGACACACACATTGCACGATATGAAGGAATTTATGGAGTTAAACAAGCAATAGAACACGCCATGCGCTCTACATCCAAAAAATGGGTTGTAGTGGCGGCTCGTGATAACTTTTTGCGGCATATGCCCAAAGCATACCAACAATACTATTTGGAGGAGCGCAAGCGGCGCGGTATCACCGTCAAGACCTTGTGGGAACCCATCGATAACCCCAAGATACCCACCGCGGAAGACATATTCTATAGAAACCCTCGCCGGCTACCGGAGCAATTCAGGGGAATGTTTCAGTCGCTGGTCATTTTATATGATGACACTACGCTTATCGTTGATTCTTATGAGCAAAAAACCGCCCATGCTATCAAAAGTGAGCAGAGTACGAAATTGCTGCGGATGCTGCTGGAGCACGTTTGGACTAATGCAGAGACTATTAACTAGTAACGACAAAGTTATAAATTCAGCCCTAGGAAAGTTATATGCTATTTCTTGTAGCTGTGAACAATGTGTATACTTCATTAAGCCGTGTTCTGGTTTCGTGTTCATCTAACGCCTGCCCGAGCTCCTTGCAAATCAGGGGTGCCCACGCTAGATGAATAGTTGATGCTGCGTATATGATATCTTCCAAAATAACACCGCCAGCCGCCTGATAGTGCTTTTTGATATGCGCCCAAAGCGTAGGATTTGTAGCCAGTTGGTACAAACTCAGCGAGGGATGAGTGATGCCAAAGTCTCCCCAATCTACTAATCCGTTCACAGAACCTTTGCCATCAATTAAGATATTCCAGAGATTTAAATCCTGATGGCTCAAGGTCATCTCGGCGGTACGTTGAGGTAACTCCTTCTGTAGATAGTCCGCAGCTTCGTCTACCCACTGACGTACTTGCCGGTCATTTTCTTCGGTCTCTATCTTTTTAATTTTTCCAGCGTTCTCATCTACTATATGATGCAATAACATATCTTCTGCCCCAGTATCTTTTTTATACTGTAGCGTAAAGGCTTTTGTTTGTTGGTGCATCTCAGCCAACAAAATTCCCAATGCTCTACCAAAGGACTCGAGGTTCTGCTGGTTTACGCCGTCACCAGCCGGAGTGCCCGATATGTGCTGCATGACATTACAGAAATTATAGGATCTACCGTTAATTTTCCATGTACCCGTAGCCGAGTTGATTAACTCTGGAATTATATAGTTAACAGTAAATCCCGATTTTTGTAGGTGGGCTAAAAATGTGAGCTTGGCTTTTTCTTTTTCCCACTCTACTGTTGTATTATAAAACTTCTCCACAGTCCCCGGCTTCCCAGCTATAACCACACCATGATGACCTTGGCCTAAGACTCGCATCTTTTAAGTATATAAGTAAATCTAGTAGCGCGAATACTTTTTGGGCTTTTTGCAGCAAAAGAAGCTAGAAATTTAATTCAACAATTTCCCACGGATCGAAGTTTAGGTTAGTATAACGAACCCATTTTGGTTCGACTTTGAAATACACCATATCTTTTTTGCCTTCCCACTTTTGCGCTTCGGCGCTTTTGGCGAAGTATATTTTTTTGAGTCGCTCTAATTCTTCGCCCTCTGGCAGAAGAGTTGCGATACCTTCGTATTGGACAGTTTGCTCGTCTTCCCAGCCAATCACCAAGGAGACTTCTGGCGATTTTTGGATGTTTTTAAATTTACGGCTGTTTTTGTTTGTGTCAAAAATCAATGTAAAACCATCGTTCCCAAATTCAATGCAAGCTGACTCTGGGTATGGTTCGTCTTTGGTGGCGATTACTGTGAACTGCCGCTTGCTTATAAATTTCAACACGTCATCTTTTGTCATGGATCTATTCTACTCTAAAACAAAAGCGGAGGCATCCCATGGTTTTTGGTGGTGGTGGATGTTAGAGCTAGTCTTGTCCTATGGTCTTGCCACTAAATTCTGGTAAACTTTGTAACGATTCAAGTGAAGACACCTTGCCAAATACATCCTCTACCTCCCCAAGATATCCTGCTTTTTCCAAAACCAATTTCTTAACATCTTCGAATAACATTTTTTCAACTATTATTTTTTCGCCTGCGTCATGGTTAGTACTCGAAGAACTCCCAACATCCCAAGCAAGATAAAGATGGATAAACCATTCAATTTTTGTATGAGGTTGCCACACTTTAATAAGTCGCCAGCTATTAAACTCGTAGCCTGTTTCTTCTAAGCACTCGCGTTTTGCGGCAGAGATTATGTCGTTATCTTCTTTGTCAACTCTCCCACCCGGTAGGCTTAATCTCATGCCGTTATGCGGTTGTTCATCTTTAAGGATAATAATCTTGTCTTCGACTATACAAATAACTTGGACGGTGTCCGGCCGGCGTAACATTTCAAAAGTCGCCTTACTCTTATCAAACAGTTCTTGCTGCCATTGGTAAACGTCATAGATTATTCCTTGGAATTTTTTAACTGCTCGGTCGGGGATAAGCACTGCGTCATTGGGAATCACTTTTTTCATAGTATGATAATACCCCAAAATGGAAATAGAGACACTCCGTCTCTATTATTTTAGTTCTAACTGGGTGGCTTTCCCTAGTGGATATACTTGGCAACTCATTTGAGCAGATATAAGGTTTTACTTTAGATGATGGGCTGCGGGCCTCAAGAATAAAATAGTGATAAACTTATCGCATGGATGAAGCCACCAAGGAGCAGATCTTAGAAAAAGCAAAAAATTGGTGGCGCAATGAACTAGCTGTTTCGCACGCCAGAAACACAACAAAACTTGCCAAAGTCAAAGAGTTTAGTATCAACCCCTTCACATGGTCATATCTTGCGTATTTTTTCGAGGGTAAATTAGACGCAAAAGCGCTGGCAAAGGTTCTTGTTTATCCTCGCATATTGGGAACTTCTATCAATACTAGCTTTGGAACAAAAACCCAAAGTTTTATTACGACAGTATTCAAGGGTGTGCTTGGCTCGACGACTCAGGGTATGGATCTTGAATTTACAGACAAAATTGATGGCCGAAAGAAGTATGCACAACTTAAAGCTGGGCCGAATGTAATTAATGCTGACGACGTCGAACCAATAATGGAAAAATTTCGAAGCGCAAAACGACTTGCAAGAACAAATAACCTAAAGCTCAACGATGATGATTTTATGCTTTGCCTTATCTATGGTGAGTCTTGGCAAATGAGCGCACACTTAAAGAAAATTCAAAAAGACTTTCCATTGGCCATTGGTGCGGACTTTTGGGTAAGATTCACCGGTGACGCTGATTTCTATACCGACTTAATTAATGCTATTGGTGAGGTAGCAGAAGAGTTTGATATGAAGGATGAGATTAGCCGAGTTGTTGACGAGCTAGCCAAA
>CAZHPF010000017.1:0-13497 GCA_964534095.1 uncultured Candidatus Saccharibacteria bacterium | reverse complement strand
TTTATGATCACCCACTACGACAAGTGCGCGGAAACGGAAACGGCGCCCGCCTTTTACAACACGCGCAACGCGGTCAATGTTAACGACACGCTCATCAAACTGTTTTTCTTCTGCCGGAGCATCTGTGCGACGATTTGAACTTCTATTTGGTTGCATATTAAAACTCCAGTCCTTCTTTGCGGGCAGCATCTGCCAGGGCTTTTATTCGGCCGTGGTATAGTTTGCCACCTCTGTCAAATACTACGTTCTTTACTTTTTTTGCTTTTGCTTTTTTTGCAATGTCGGCACCGACCAGTTCGGCTTTTTGTGTCATGGTGCTTGTTTCGGCTTTTTTGCCAACGGTTGTAGCATACGCGAGCGTCTTGTGCGCTGTGTCGTCAATAATCTGAGCCGAGACGTGCTGGTTACTAATGTGAACGCTTAACCGAGGGCGTTCAGCGCTGCCGGTAAGCCCCGCCCGCACCCGGTGCTGTCGGCGAACATGATTGTTGAGTTTGCGTGCAATTCTATTCATGACTATTTATCCTTACCTGATTTACCGCTCTTACGGATAATACGTTCACCGACGTATTTGATACCTTTGCCTTTGTAGGGCTCAGGCTTTTTCAACGAACGAATTTCGGCAGCTACTTGGCCTACTTGTTGTTTATCCACACCGGTGACAGTGATAACGTTTTGTTCCACCGAGGCAGACACACCCTGCGGAAGTGCGTAATTTACATCATGTGAGAAGCCCAGGTTGAGTTTCAAACCTTGACCAGCCATCGCTACGCGAAAGCCGACACCATTTATTTCCAGCTTTTTCTCAAATCCCTTGCTTACGCCAACAATCATATTGTTGACGAGGGAACGCATTAACCCGTGTTTGGAACGGTTGACAGCTTCATCGTTTATTCGCGTCACAATAACTTGCGACTCTTTTTGCTCCACGGCAATACCGGGCATCGTGAACTGCTTCAATGTGCCCTTGGATCCTGCTACGGTAATCCAGTCTTGATCGACAGTGATTGTCACACCCGACGGAATGTCTATGGGTAGTTTTCCTATACGACTCATGCTTTCTCCTTAATAAACCTTACAAACTAATTCACCACCCAAGCGTTTGTCGTGTGCTTCGCGGCCAGTCATCATACCGTGCGAAGTACTGATAACGACCAAGCCACGACCTTGTTTGACTTTGGGAATCTTGTCCGCCGAACTATACATTCGACGACCTGGGGTGCTCAACCGTACAATTTCCGTAATAGGACTGTTGGCGTCTTCGCTGCGAAGATCAAGCGTGAGAGTTTTTCCTACCGCAGCATCGCTCACATTTACGCTTACCAAATACTTGTTGGCTTGAAGGATACGAGCGACCGCCTCTTTGGCCTTAGAATGAGGCAAACTGACCTGTGCTTTGTTTACCGCAATCGCATTGCGCACACGAGACAGCATATCTGCAATTGGATCTGATGTTACATTACTCATAATACTCCTTACCAGCTCGCCTTTGTTACGCCAGGAATTTCACCTTTGCTTGCATGCTCACGAAAGCTAAGCCGGCTTAGCCCAAACTGCCGCATATAAGCACGTGACCTGCCAGTTTCACTACAACGGTTTTTGAATCGTGTTGGGGAACTGTTTCGGGGTAATGCATGCAACCCGTCCCGGTCGCCGAGTTTCTTGAGTTCGGCACGCTTAGCGGCATACTGGTTGATCATACGCTTTCGTTTTTCGTCGCGTGCTATGCTTGATTTCTTAGCCATTATTTCTTCTCCTTTTCGAATGGCATGCCAAACTTTGTCAGCAATGCTCTTGAATGTTGAGGGCTCTTTGATTTGATGACAAAAACAGCTTGTAAACCATGTGTAGTGGTCGTTTCGTCAAACGTAAGCTCGGGAAACACTGATTGGTCGACTAAGCCAACACTGTAGTTTCCCGACTTATCAAACGCTTTGACACTAACACCGTGAAAGTCGCGCAGCCGAGGCATAACAATATTAATAAGCCGATCCATGAACTCGTACATACGCTCATCGCGTAGTGTTACTTTCAGCCCAATCTTTTGTCCTTCACGTAACTTAAAGCCTGCGATTGAGTTTTTAGCATACGTAGCGACAGGTTGCTGGCCGGTAATTTTACGGAGCGTATTGTTGGCGGCTTCAATGATTTTCTTGTCTTCTTTTGCCTTACCAAGCCCTACGTTCACCACAATTTTTTCCAAAACAGGAACTTCACTGACATTGGCAAGTCCAAGCTCTTTTTGGAGTTCAGCAGTGTGTTGCCCGACAAATAGTCCTTTAAGCCGTGCTACCGTTGGAGAAGCAGATGTTGCAGTTTTTGTAGTAGCCATTACTTGATCTCCTTTCCGGTAGACTTAAATATTCGCGCTTTCTTACCGTCTTTATCGATTTTGAATCCAATACGTGAGGGTTTTTTTGTGGTAGGTTCTTGGATTGCTACCTTGCTTACCCAAATTGGTTTCGTTATCTCGATAATGCCGCCTTGAGGATGTTCTCGATTTGGCTTCTGGTGTTTTTTGACAATATTGATGCCTTCTACGGTTACCTTGTTGAGCGTTGGGTGCGTTGCTGTAACTTTACCTGACTTGCCCTTATATTTGCCCGACAGCACTACCACTGTGTCGCCTTTTTTTAGTCGGATCTTATAGATTTGTTTTTCCATTACAGTACCTCCGGTGCGAGGCTGATTATTTTGGCATACCCCTGATCACGAAGTTCTCGAGGTACAGGGCCAAAGATACGGGTAGCCTTCGGCAGCTTATCGTCGCCAATAATGACCGCTGCATTATCATCAAATTTGATAGTTGAGCCATCTTTGCGTTTGATACTGTTCTGCGTACGGACGACAACAGCACGGACAACTGACTTTTTCTTAACGTTGCCGTTAGGTGCAGCGTGCTTAACTGTCGCTGTGATTACATCACCGACACGGGCATAGCGACGGCGAGTACCACCAAGTACGCGAATGCATAGGATTTCTTTGGCGCCTGAGTTATCGCAAACTGTTAGTCGTGATTCTTGTTGGATCATTTCGATTCCTCCGGTTCGGATTCAGGAGCAGACTCAACGTGCTTAACGCCAGCCTTGGTAAGTACTCTGTCAAGAATAAAGCGCTTACGAGCCGATAGAGGCCTGGTTTCGGAAATAACTACGGTATCACCACTGTGGGCTTCATTCTTTTCATCATGAGCCATAAACTTTTTAGTTTCGGTGTATTGTTTTTTGTAAATGGGGTGGGTTTTCCGGGTTGCAACGCTTACGACAATAGTCTTGTCGGTTTTGTCAGACGATACAACACCAGTGAGTGTTTTTGCCATTACGCGGCCTCCTTTGATAGTTGTTCTGACAGTACGGTTAACATGCGGGCTAGATCCTTGCGTTTGCTGCGCAACACACGGACATTGGTAGTTTCGCCCATATGTATGCGGCGACGCAGTTCAGCGATTTCTTCGCGAAGCTTGGTTGTCTCAGCCGTCAGCTCAGTTGTCTTGATTTTGCGGATTTCTGCGACTTTCATTACGCCTCCTCCTTGACAACAAACTTCGTTTTAACCGGCAGTTTGTGGGCAGCCAAGCGCATTGCTTCACGAGCAATTTCTTCAGTGACACCTTGCATTTCAAACAACACTGTGCCGGGTTTTACTTTGGCGACGAAGAATTCTGGGTTGCCTTTACCGCTTCCCATTTTTACATCTTGAGGTTTGCGCGTCACTGGGGTGTGAGGAAATATACGAATCCATATCTTACCGCCGCGTTTAATGTAACGGGTCATGGCTTGTCGAGCTGATTCAATCTGCCGCGACGTGATGCGTTCGTGGCTCTGGCATTGCAACGCGTAATCACCGAAGCTTATACGGTTGCCAACGCTTGCCACACCGCGAATTTTGCCTTTGAACACTTTTCGGTGTTTTTGACGCTTCGGAAGTAACATTACTTTATCTCCCCCTTATAAATCCATACTTTGACGCCAATCAGACCAGCACCTGGATAGGTAGCAGCGCATTTGTGAAAATCAATATCGGCACGAAGCGTATGAAGCGGCACACTTCCTTCTACCGTTTTCTCACGGCGGGACATTTCGGCACCACCCAGTCGTCCTGCAACTTCAATACGGATACCTTTGGCACCAGCACGCATTGTGGCGGCAGCAGAAGACTTTACCGCACGACGGAAAGCAATGCGCCGCTCAATTTGGTGGGCAATATTTTCGGCAACAAGCTTGGCGTATAGCTCAGGCTTTTTGACTTCTTCTATATTAACCCTTACTGGCACGCCATAGATTTTGAGAATAGCTGCTTTTAGCTCCTGTGCGCCGGTGCCTCCCCGGCCAATAACAACACCAGCTTTAGCAGTCGTAATCGTTACGGTAACGAGGTTGGGTGAGCGTTCGATGTCAACTTTATTGACAGCGCCTCGTGTTCCAACTTTACCTTGAATTAGTCTGCGGACTTGTAGGTCTTGTGTCAGGTAATTGGCATATTCCCGCTTGTTTGCGAACCATTTGCTACGCCAGTCTTTGTTGACTTGCAGACGCATGCTGATGGGGTTTACTTTTTGACCCATTATTTGGCTCCTTTTGCTTTGGTTGCAGTTACTGGCTTGTCGGTGGCTGGTTTCTTGGCCGCACGCTGATCGCCATCAACTTCAACATATATGTGACTACTTCGACGAAGAAAAGGAAGTGCGCGGCCGTGAGCTGCGGGTCGATAGCGTTTAATGCTTGGGCCAGTGCTGACGCGAATCTCGGTGATTCGAAGGGAGTCGGCCTTATAATTATGGTTATGGGTGGCATTTGCTTTAGCCGACTCAATTACTTTGCGAACGGCTACAGCAGAACGGCGAGGAGTGTGGCTAAGAATCACTACCGCATCCTCAACGGTTCGCCCGCGGACTAGCGCTGCCACAACCGATACTTTGCGTGGGCTCATGCGAACACCTTTAGCTACTGCTTTGACACTCATAATTACTTCTTACCTTTCGCAAGCTTACCACCGTGGCTGCGGAATTTACGGGTGGGGCTAAACTCGCCAAGTTTATGGCCGACCATGTTTTCGGTGACAAATACAGGAACGTGTACTTTACCGTTATGTACGGCAATCGTGCGGCCTACGAACTCAGGCGGAATAGTACTGGCGCGCGCCCAGGTTTTGATGATCGTGCGATCTTCGGCACCTAAAGCCGCTACCTTCTTGGCTAGTTTGGGGTCTATAAATGGTCCTTTTTTCAGTGATCGTGACATAGTTTATTTCCTCTTAGCCGCATGTCGTGTGCGGACGATGAACTTATTACTTACTTTACGGCGGCGAGTTTTGTATCCGAGCGTCTTCTGACCCCACGGTGTACGCGGATCTTTACCAATACCATGCCGGCCTCCATCACCACCACCATGAGGGTGATCGGCTGCGTTCATCACAACACCACGTACTGTAGGACGAATGCCTTTGTGCCGTGTGCGCCCAGCCTTACCCACCTTGATGTTTTGGTGTTGTTCATTACCAACAGCACCGATGCTTGCGGCACACTCGACGTGCACCATACGTACTTCGCCGCTCGGCAGTTTGAGTTGGGCATAGTTACCTTCACGTGCCACTAGTTGTGCACCGTTTCCGGCAGAACGAACCAGTTTAGCACCCTGGCCGGGCTGTAACTCAACGGCATGGACAACACTACCTACAGGGATATTTTTGAGCAATAGACGATTGCCTGTTTCAATTGGTGACTCTTCGCCGCTAGAAATAGTCTGGCCAACTTTCATGCCTTGAGCCGCTAAAATGTAGTGATACTGGTTATTCTGGTCTTTGATCCGCGCGATGCGGGCGCTGCGTCCTGGGTCGTATTCGATGTGCTCTACGGTTGCCGTGGCGCCGGGAGCAAGCTTGAAGTTAACGATGCGGATAAACCTGCGGGCGCCGCCGCCCCGATGGCGAGTCGTGATACGGCCTTGGTTGTTACGGCCGGCAGTCTTTTTCTTGATAGCAATGAGTGATTTGACCGGTCGTTTGGTGGTGATCGTGTCAAAATCCTGAGTGGTCATGCCGCGACGGCCGGGAGTAGTAGGTCGGTATGTTTTAATAGCCATCTACTTTTTCTCCTTTTTGGCCGCGGGCTTGGTGTCCTCTTCGTTAGCAAAGACAGGAATTACATCGCCACTTTTAACTGTTACGTACGCTTTTTTGATATCTATTCGGTTGCCAGCAGTCCGTCCGCCGCGCTTACGGTAAGACGTTTTCACTTTGCCCTTTACGTTCGCAATATTAACAGCCGTAACGGTCACACTAAACTGCACTTCTATGGCCTGTGCAACGGTTAGCTTATTGGCATCGGCAGGCACGACAAATACATACACATTGGCAGCTTGGCTCTGGGCGTAAGCTTTTTCGCTAATCCGTGGTTTGAGAGTCATCGTTTTACTCATAGTTACGCCTCCGCCTTTTTGGCTGTGCCAAGCCATTCGTGGATTACTGCCAGTGATTTCTTGGATATAACTATAGTGTCAGCGTTAAGAAGATCATACACATTAAGGTAGTTTGCTTGAACAACTTGAACGCGTGGCAAGTTGCCAGTAGCGCGTTTGACAAGCTCGTCCTTCGCGCTTACAACAAGTAAGATATTTCCTTTGGCACCGACCTTATCAAACAGCTTAACTGTATCCGCTACTTTACCGTCTTTGCACTCAAACGTCTCAATCACCACAACATTGCTTTGCTTTAACGTGAGAGCTTGTCTGATTGCCTGACGTTTAGCGGTTGTATGCATAGTATGGCTGTAGTTTTCGTTACCTGTCGGCCCAAACACTATGCCTCCGCCGCGCCAAATCGGGTTACGGCTGGAGCCAAAACGAGCCCGTCCAGTACCCTTTTGCTTCCAGGGTTTTCGGCCTCCACCACGTACAAGTCCGCGGGTCTTAACGTTGCCCGCAGAAGTGCGGCCATTTGCGAGGTACGCAACATACGCAGATTTTAAGAGTTCATGGTTTTTAACTTCTACCCCGAAAACTGCTTTGTCGAGTTTGGCAGGAGTTGCAGCTTTTGCCCCTGACTTGGTATATGTCGCCACACTCATAGGTCTGCTCCTCGGATTAATACGATGCCTTTGCGCGGACCAGGTACAGCGCCAGTTACACCAATGACTCCCAGTTCGGTATCGACTAGTGCAATCTTGAGGTTACGTACCGTAACCTGCTCGTCACCCATTTGTCCAGCCATGCGCTTGCCCTTAAAAATTTTCTGAGGGTACATAGAACCGATTGAGCCCGGACGACGGTAGCTGCCACCACCGTGTGTTTTACGACCCCGATGAAAACCATGCCGTTTAATGGTGCCCGCCCAGCCTTTACCTTTACTGGTGCCCGTTACGTGGACAACATCGCCAATTGAAAAGACCTCGGGGCTGATTTCTGTTCCAACCTTGAGGTCTTCGGTGATGTCGTCTATACGAAATTCGTTTATAATTTTTGGCATCGCGCCTGAGGCTTTGAGATGTCCAGCTTGCGCTTTATTCACACGCTTGGCGGCCTCAAACCCGAGCTGCACGGCCACATAGCCGTCGATTTCGGTGTTCTTTACCTGCGTGATGACGTTTGGCGTAGCGGAAAGCAAGGTAATAGCTTGTGTACTGCCGTCTTCTGCGATGGTAGATGTCATGCCAACCTTTCTCGTAATAAGTGCTTTCATACGTTCCTTACTTGGATTATTAGCGGTCAATCTTGCAAAAGACTGACATAAAAATGCTTGGCTGATGTCGGTTTCTACCTCTGTTATTGGTATATAGCAGCAGGTGACCCATACATCTAACCAAGAACTTTTGATTGATATACCATTACAGATTAACAGAATCACTACACTTCTGTCAATGTGTTGTTTATTCTACTCCGGTTTAAACTACTTGTGCATCAAGCTTTCGAATTACCGGTACAAGCTCAGAAATACTCATAATGAACGCGTCAACCGGCCAATCGGCAAAATCGGCTCGCTGGCGCAAGCCGCTCTCCAGGCTCGCTACAAAATGCAAGCCTGCGCCTTTGGCTGCCTGAGCATCACTTACCGAATCGCCCACATAGACACATTCTTCAGGCAACCAACCATGCTCAGCTTCAATATGCTCAAATGCACGAGGATCGGGCTTATGATAAGACATATTATCTTTGTGATAAATTACTTCGAGTCGTGAGCCGAGGGGATGCTCCGGAACGAACAAGTGTTTGAGCTCTGACTCCTCACGACCGGTCAATGCCAGCACTGCTTTCTTCAGTTCGCTACGTAGCATGTCAATCGCATCCAGTGTGCCCTGTGACACTACATCAAGCATTCCCTTTTCAACATAGCGCTTTATGAATGGATCGTATGCCGCTCGAAAAGCCTCAACATCAATACCCGGCGAGCGGTCAACAATTGCATCAAACAATGGCCTACCCCATGTCTGTAAGTGCACTTTGCGAGACATCGGTTCCCTCCCCATCTGGCGCAGCACATCATTCTCAAGCGCAAAGCAGGCAGCCTCTGTCATGAAAATCGTATCGTCAAGATCAAGTATAACGGCTTTTATCATGTAATAATTCCTGCTTGCTGAGCGGCAGCGAGGGCTTTGTATAGCATAGAATGTGGTGGAGAAGGGATTTGGTTTAACCTAAACCAACCAATAGCTGAAATCTTTTCTGGTTCACCGATTTTTACTTTACTAGGGTCAACCTGCGCGCTGTGAAGCAAACAAATCCAATGAGTTTTGTCACCCGCGTGTTCACGATGAGCATCGTAGGCGGTGAGAAAATCTATCTCTGTAGGCTCTACGCAGAGTTCTTCCATAATCTCTCGCCTGAGAGCTTCATCAATAGACTCGCCGAACTCTATAGCACCGCCACACACATCCCAGCGCCCGTTTTCATCACGGGCTTTTGGGCCGCGCTGCATGAGCAAAATACTTCCTTTGCCGTCATGAATAACGGCAGCGGCAGACACTCCAATATGGTCAACCCCTCGCTGCATGTCAGACTTTTTATCGATAACTTTCATGGCTACATTATACCTTGTTATTCTTGCACCGTGACGATGTCTCTGAAAAACGCCTGATGCTGATATGGGATAAGCACCCTTCGCGGTGACGCATGAGCGCCTTCTAGAGGGTCTATCCGGACAATTTCCTCAGGAAGTGCTTGAAACATAGCTGACCTTGGCGATTGCAAAGCGAGCAACAGCGAGGTTAGCGTGGCTTGAAGCGATGTTTTCGCCCCAACGGTGAAAAATCGGCCAAGTTGATGTAGTGTTGGGTCATGACTTGCCGATAGATAAGTAAGTCCCATCCTATCAATATCTAGATGGACTGCGCCGGCGCGGTTTGTTCCGTTGCCGTAATCCATTCTTAGCCTTCGGGCATACACAGACAGTAATGATTGGGGCATAAAACCATCTGAAAAACCTTCGAAATGATGTATAAGATTTGGCTCTCCTCCGTAATATGAACGTGCATCTTGGTCAATGATACGTAATACACCTAAAAACGGTCGAGCTACTTCTGCTATGTCTTCGTCTTTCTCAAAGAGACGCGCGGAGCTAATGTTAATGCTGACTTGACCCTGTATATCTGTCCAGTCAAGGTCAGCGCGCGCAATATGGGTCGGTGGCATAGAATCAATAACAAGTGGTCGCATGAGGCTTAATCTTGGTGATTACGCAAAATTACATCTTGATTTCGGCGTCGCAACCAGCAGGAAGACTCAAGTTCATGAGGCTGTCAACGGTTTTGGGAGTTGGGTCGAATACATCAATAAGGCGTTTATGGGTGCGCATTTCAAACTGTTCACGACCTTTTTTGTACACATGGGGGCTTTTAACGACAGTGAATGTAGAGCGCTGTGTTGGCAACGGAATAGGGCCGGCAATGGTAGCACCGGTACGGATAGCCGTATCGACGATTTGTTTAGCTGCCTGGTCAATCACCTTGTGGTCATACGCTTTCAAACGGATACGAACACGCTGTTTAGTAGGTTTGTCGGTTGCTGTTTTTTTGGCGTCAGCCATAGGTATTACTCCTTTGTGATGTAACATCTTTGGCGGCTTATAGAGAAGGCTCGTCAACGACTTTTAGTCACCACGATTAATTTACAAGCGTTACTGTATCATCGCTCGACCCAAAAGTCCAGTATGCTACAGTGAGAACATGAAGAAGTTTGCAGTATTCGATATTGACGGGACACTTATACGCTGGCAGCTGTACCATACTATTGTTGATAGACTCGCCAAAGGTGGTTTGTTGGGCGGGCACGCCGTCAAAGAGCTCCACGAAGCACGTATGCGCTGGAAGCGCCGCGAGGCAGGTTATTCGTTTCGGGACTACGAATGGACGCTTATCACTACTTACGAAAAAGCTCTGCCAAATGTTTCTCCTACGGCTTTCGACACGTTGGTATCAGGAATTATTGAAGAGTATAAAGACCAGGTATACACATTCACACGCGACCTGGCAGCCACGCTCAAAAAGAAAGGTTACACCCTACTGGCTATCTCCGGATCGCACGAAGAACTGGTAGCCGAGGTTGCCAAACACTACGGATTTGACGACTGGGCGGGCACACGTTACGAACGCCAGTCAAACAAATTCACCGGCCAAAAGTTCGTAGCGAGCCACCACAAAGAAACTGTCCTCAGACAACTTATTAAAAAACATAACCTGACATTTGAGCATAGTTACGCCGTCGGCGACAGCAAAAGCGACGTACCCATGCTTGAAATGGTGCAGCGCCCGGTTGCTTTTAACCCCGACCGCGAGTTGTATGCAATTGCTTTAGAAAAAAGATGGCAAATCGTCATTGAACGTAAAAACGTTGTGTACCGGTTAGAGCCTCATCGCAAAGAATATACCCTTACGCCCTAGACCTGCGCAGTAACAAACTCTGCCCTTGGAAATCGTCCTAAGACTTCTGCTTCGGTACGACCGCTGCATATCATATCATCTAGCACAACCGCAACGCCTGGAACCTCACTTACTGAGTGTACGTCAGATACACTCGTGTTTGCAGGGTTAATTATGACTGTTGACCACTCATCTTGTGTATTACGAGGTTTAAACAAAATGCCGAAACTGTCTCCTTTGACCTCGGCAAATGGTCGCACGCCAACTAGGGTACTGTGTGCCATGAGATAGACCTGCGCGCCATTACGGGCAATAGCAGCTCGCCGGTACATACCATCAATAGCGCCCAGTTTTCGACTGTGCTCAGCCAGTTTAGGCATTAGTGCGGTCATCTCGACTTCCGCGAGAGAGCCTGCTGCGGCACGTACAAATTCACCGTGCTCCCCATATAAATACGTATGCAGTACATTGCTTATACGATCTAAGCGGTCTTGCTTGCCATAAAAGCTTACTCACCCCGTAGAGGCCAAGGTTAGGGATGCCGGTTGTTAACGCCATCACTTCATCTGCCCCCAACTGCGCTTCACGATATTGCAATGCATAACGGACATCAAACGGTAGTATTTCAACGTGAGCCATAACGGAGCATATTATGACACGGATATGGCCGTATCGAATAACTTTTTACGATGTTGTGAAGCAGGTGTATGTGCTTCGTGAATTTTTGGGATAGCGCCAAACTCTTCACGCATCTCTTCTCTCTTAAATTGGACAACTGTTCGCCACTCATCATCCGCTACTATATAGGTAGCGTTACCCCAGATAGGACTTTCTACAATTGCTACTTTTTTATTGGGTCCTTGGACTTCAACGACAAAACGGGGCAGCGGATGCCAAGAAACCGGCTTGAGGCGAAGCGTGTCGACGGTAAATCCTTGCTTTACTAGTTCATCGCGAAGCTCAATTAACGAAAAGATTCGCTCCCAATCAATTGAACCTGTAGCGTCAGCTGAACTGTCACGCACAAAATCGGCCAACTCTTGGGCAATTTGCTTGCCAGTAGTCCCAGGCGGAAACGACACGATGTCTTCCATACGGGCAAATTCCTGGGGAATACGCCATAGTTCCCGCGGCATGGAGCCCTCGTCTTGCGGTATTTCTGGTATTTCAGAGGTACCCGATTCAGCTGCAAGTTGGTCTGTTGCATCTTGATGATTCAATGTGCGGGCAAGTTGCCAGATAGGTTGCAGTTGGGCACTACCAAGCAAGGAAGCAGGCGCTGTCTCATACCATTCGGCCAACGTATCCAGCGTACGCAACAATCTGCCGCGACCTATGGTTCTATTGCCGGTTAGGAACACTAGATCACTCCATGTATGTCGTAGCTCCGCCATATCTCGCTGAAATTGGCGGGGATCACGCTGGCTACTCATGATTTGCAGCGCAAGTCCGGCTAGCTGCTGGGCTTGGTCTTGGTCAAATAATGTCCGGTTAGACCCGGGCTCTGCCCATTCTTGCACAGCTCGACGCAACGATAACCCATGTTCCAGGTTTCGGATCGTTCCAGAGGCAATAGCGTACTGTTCTTCTAAAACGGCTACTCTAGCTTCTAACGGATGTATGGCTTCCGCAAGCGTCGCCAGCTTAGCTTGCCCATCAGCATGGTCAATTGCTTTGTGGAGAGGACGGTATGTGAAGGGCTTTTTTCGGGAAGTTAGTGGATTTCTAGTCCTGTTATATTCATACACATGCTCTACCCACCTTTCTACGGCCAATGCCCCGAACATTTTGTTGGTGCTGGGCTCGTCATCTACATAGCTTCTAGTCAGTTCTAGCAGCCGACGGCTAGCTTCTAGCACTTTTTGGTTTGCTTGTATCGCTGCAGATTTTTGTTCCTCGGCTTCGCCCTGTGACACTACTTGCCGGCTCCTGCGCGCCTCGACACGCTGTTTTCCATAGCGGCCAATAACGACCCACCTCTGAAGCAGTGCCATACCTTGGGCATGCAGCTCTTTATCTTGGCCTTTTAATCTATTGGTAAATAATGTGCGGCGGGCTCCTATAAATAACGTATCTATTGATACTCCGAACTTTCGCTTATCAGAAATGTCATTGAAAAGCACACTAGTGAAGAAAGGCACCGCTTCAATGGCCTCGTCATCACCTTTCATAGTCCGTTCAATAACGGCTAAACGTTCAGGAGGTATCCCTTTGGCATAGGTCATCGCATCGATCAGGGCAAGCACACGCAAAACATCAATATCCGCATCATAAGCGAGGCTCGTATCTTCGCCATCTGCTAATGGTTTCGATAAAGCCGCCATCCTGCCTTCACCAGCTAGAAGCATCGAGCCACGATCACTTATACTGGTCGCTAAATTAAACATAGTCGTTGCATCTGGGTCTATTGTTCGTCGTGCTGAGCGTCCGCTCCCACCATGTTTACCTGGCGCATTATGGAAGTGTACCCAGTATTCCTCGCCTAGCTTGGTATCCTCTCCTCCCTGCGTATCAGGGGCATATACCATATCCACGACGTGTTTCGAGATACGCCGCAGCACATCTACTTCTTCTTGCGCAAGAAGGCCATCCTGCACAATGCTTGCCACAACTTCTGCAGAAGGTGGAGTAACGACAGGAGTAAGGCTTTC
>CAZHPF010000016.1:0-14076 GCA_964534095.1 uncultured Candidatus Saccharibacteria bacterium | reverse complement strand
CTCACCAAAACCGATACCGACCCTTCAACTATCGTGTGTCTGACCTTCACAGTAAATGCCGCCAACAATATGCGCGAGCGCTTGCGCGGCATGATTGGCTCGGCGGCGAACCACGTCGTTATTAAAACGTTCCATTCTCTTGCCGCCGACATGATAGCCAGCCACCCCGACCATTTTTATGCGGGGGCAACCCTCAATCCCGTGTCGGACTTGGCAGCCCAGGAAATACTGCAGAGCATATTTGAAACGCTTCCTCACGACAGCCCACTGGCAAGCAAATATGATGACCGTTATATACATCTTACTAACGCGCTTGATGCGATTAGCCGCGTCAAAGACGCCGGTATAACTCCAGAAAAACTTCACGAGTTCCTGGCAGACCATCTGTCTCAAATAAACGCCGTCGAGCCGCAGCTTGTAGAGATTTTCTCGTCCACGCTGTCGCATAAAAAGCTCGATGACGTCGGCGAAGCCGTACTGGCACTTACAAATAACACTCAAAACCCGCTGGCCGAGGCTATTCACAGACTTGTCACCGACGCCATCGCTGCCGATATGCCCACAGGCAAAACAACCCAGCTCGGCAAGGTTAAAGCGCGTCTCTTAAGCACCGAACAAGGTGCAAAGATAATGGGACGGGAGCGTAGAGGCAATGCGTGGTGGCAAGCACTCGAAACTGTTTACCAACAGTATCAGGCCATCCTTTATAAACGAGGCTACTTGGACTATTCTGACATGCTCCTGTCTGTTATTGAAGCGCTTGAATCAGATCAAGACCTGCAGCAGGACATTCAGGAGTCTATCCATTACTTACTGATTGACGAGTTTCAAGATAGCAACCAAGCGCAAATACGGCTCATGCATCTCTTGGTAGACAACCCCCTTATTACTAAGCCAAACGTCATGGTTGTAGGCGACCCAAATCAGACAATTTATGGATTTAACGGTGCGATGCTCGACAATACAACCGACTTTTTGGCCTTCTACGCTAAAGATTTAACAGCGATTGACCTTACGAAAAACTATCGCAGCTCTCAGCAGATACTTGATAATTCACGAGGGGTCATTGAGCCGTACACCAAGTTTCAACCTCATCTGGTAGCCGAGAATCCTCCGAAACAGACGACCGTCAACTACTTTGCCTATAACACTCAAGCAGAGCAGGCAGCTGATGTTTGCACGACGGTTAAACGCCTGCAGGCTGCGCATCCGGATCAATCAATCGCCATACTGGCACGGGGGCACGCCAGCCTTTCCTATATTGCCCAGTACTTGTACCACTCAGGCATTACGCTTAACTATGACCACAGTGTCGATATCCGTTCTACCGTGGCCAACAAACTTCTCGTAAGCGTGCTTGGTTGTCTGGATGCGCTGGCTGAGGGTAACCGGGCAACACTGAACCATCAACTGTCGCACCTCGTCAGACACCCGGTATTTGCCCTCGATGCCCAAGACTTATGGCAAATTGCGCTGCAAGGTAATGCTAGTAAAGATTGGTTGGACGCGCTTACCAACCATGCCGCCACCAGCCCGTTGGCAGAGTGGCTCAATAAGCTTGTCGGGGTCGCTACCAGCCAATCATTGAGTGTGCTCATAGAGCAGGTGCTGTCATCCGAGTTTGCCACAGACAAAACCCTGTACCAGGCATTTTACGGGGGAGACAATTTAGAAAAAGCCTTTACTGAAGCGCAGGCCACTACCCAACTGCTTGCTATCGCCGGGCAATATGCCCAAACCGACCACGTAAGTATTGCGCTGTTTCTGCGTATGATCGAATCGGCTGACCCTAAACTGTTTCGGTTCAGCCCTGATACCGGACAGTACAAAGACGCCGTTACGCTCATGACCGTACACGGTGCCAAAGGGCTTGAGTTTGACCATGTCCTTATCGTTGACACAAACGAAGCTCACTGGAAGCCCAAAGCCGCCAAATACCTCACCCCCCTCAATCTGCCTATACACGTTAATCTCGAAACGCCAGCCGACTATGCGCGGTTATTATACGTAGCTATGACCAGAGCAAAGCAGACGCTGGCCGTGTCCTATGTCAAGCGTGCAGATAGCAAAACCCAGGCATTGCCTGCCGAACAACTCGCCGCTATGACGTTTCAGGACGCCCATCCTCGTCCGACAAAAGAATTGCTGGCTGTCGCCATATCTGAGCTATTATATCCGCGGCCTAACGCCAAAACTATGCTCGAACTACTAGCCAATAAGCTGTCTGGCTACCGGTTAAGCGCTACCGCGCTCACACACTTCCTTGACTTGAGCCGCGAGGGAATGGACACGTTTATAGAAGAAAACCTCCTTAAGCTGCCACAACCCGTATCTGACGTGTTGGCACACGGTAACGCCATGCACTCGGCGTTAGAGTTGGCGCAGATCCAAGTCAATAACAACAAATTCAACCTTGACGCTATTAAGCGTTTGTATGCTCAAAAAATTGGACAAGAAAACCTCTCTACTGCGGTAGTGAAAAGATTGCTCGCCAGAGCTAATTCCCAGCTAGATGCGCTCTTTGGCGAACTTGGGCTGAAACTTATGCAAACCAGCATAAGTGAGCAAAGCCTCAGCACTATCACTAGCACAGGTACCGCACTGTTCGGCAAGATTGACCGCATCGACACATTGGACAACAACACTGTACGAATCGTTGACTACAAAACAGGCAAACCCATCGAAAACTCTGCATCAAAATCCCAGGACGTCCTACTAAAGCAGTGGCGCCACAAATGCCAACTCGGTTTTTACGTCTTGCTGCTGCGCCAAACCAAGCAATACGCTGGTAAAACCATCCAAACACAAATCGTACAGCTTGATGCTACCAGCCCACAAACTCTCTGCCTGGACTATGAACTTACCGCCGAAGAACTGGCACGCATCGAACAGCTAGCCGCCGCGGTTTACAATCGGATCGTTGGCTTGGACATCCCCGACGTTTCTGAATTCGAACCAACCCTCATTGGGATTAAGCAGTTCGAGGATAATCTGCTAGCCCGCGCTACACAGTCATAATAAAGTACGACTAAAGCTCTTCGGTTTTCAGATTTTCAACTACAACTAATCCTTCGTGGGGAATAAACAAACGATTTCTGAACCATTCCGCCTTAACTGTACGGATTGGCGGAACCTGGCGATTATCAAAAACGATAAGAGTATCCTCGTCACCTGTCTCAGAAGCCTCAATATAGTCTAAGACAACCATCACATGGAGCAAACCTGGCACGTTAGTCCGAACTTTGGTTAGCACCACTTGGTCTGCAGTAACATTCACCGTAACGTCATCATGTGTCGGCCTCCTAGATTCCCGCTTCCATGAGCCACCAAATTTTTCCAGATTATCAGAAAACCGCTTTTCACGAGCTTGATGGGTCTCAATACGTTCCGGTGTCCATGTAGCATAAAAAGCTTCCGGATCATCTTCTAAAAAGGGATGTCCGACACAGTACTCCGTAAGATACCCTAGCCCTTGTTCTTGAAATCTTTCCCTGTCAAAATCACTAATCTCAGTCAGAGTCGCCCCTTGCTCCAAAAGAGCCAACAATCCAACCTGCATATCTTGGGTTGGCTCGCCTGATTGACGTCCGGTAATTTTGTCAATAGCCCTAGGATGCCAGAGTTCATCCGGAGCATTGAGTCTAAACATAAGATACGCAACAGCCGCAGAGTAGCAAGCATGATCGCCAGCTTGCTGATAATCAATTGAACCGGGATAAGGATACTCGGCAATCTCTTGAGCACTCATAGAAGCTAACTATACAATTTTCTTACTCACAAGTCGAACATCCTTGACAGGTGTACTATATACACCCTCTGTCAAGAGCAAGCATCTCGCTTCTAATTGAGGTCGATTTGATGAAGCTCCGGATTAGGGAGGGCGATCCCTGTGGCCACGATGTGAGTAACCATAGACTTGCCACGCCGTCGATGGCCACGGCTAGGCAGTATGTTGGGCTGGTTACGGCAAACCACCGAACCCGGAGCTGACACACCCTAGAATAGCTAACGGCGGGAGCGGCGTTTAAGACCGGCTACTTGCAGGCGTACTGCATGGCGATCAATCAATTGCTGGGCGTGTTCCAGGCTATGCTGATCAGTAGCTTCGGCTTTCATTTTACGTGCCAGTTCTATGGCAGCTTTGACTTCGGCTTCGTTAATTTCATCGGCATGGTCAGCTTCATCAACCAGAATACGCAGCGTGTTGTTTTCTACCTCAACCACGCCGCCGCTCACCGCAAAAAAGTCACGAAAATCATCAGGGTCATTTGCTTTATGGCGCACCGCGATACGCCCGTGGCTGGCCACGCTAATTAGTGGCATGTGGCTGGTAAGCACGCCAATTTCGCCGTCAAGTGTCGGCAACGTTACCTCAGCAACCTCGTCGTCGAACTTAACGCCACCTAAACTAACCAGCTGAAAGCGAAGCATCGGTTATTTTTTGCCTTTCTTGGCTTCTGGCTTAGCAGCTTTTTTAGCACCAACTTGATCAACTGAACCCTTCATATAGAAGTCAGACTCGCTCTTGTCATCATGTTTGCCATCCAAAATTTCGCGGAATCCGGCAATTGTATCAGCCAGTGGTACATACTGACCCGAGATACCCACAAACTGTTCAGCTACATAGAAAGGCTGCGTCAAAAAGCGTTGAATTTTGCGGGCTCGTGATACTGTTTGTTTGTCATCATCGCTGAGTTCTTCCATACCGAGGATAGCGATGATGTCTTGCAGGTCTTTATAGCGTTGCAACACCCGTTGCACTTCACGCGCCACGTTATAGTGCTCGTCACCTACGATTTCCGGGTCAAGAATAGTCGAGTTAGAATCAAGCGGATCAATAGCAGGGTAGAGACCTAGCTCGGTTAGCGCACGGTTTAGTACGATTGTTGAGTCCAAGTGAGCAAACGTCGTAGCAGGCGCTGGGTCGGTTGGGTCATCAGCCGGTACATACACAGCCTGTACAGAGGTAATTGAGCCTTTGCGTGTTGAGGTAATACGTTCTTGCAACTGACCCATTTCCTGCGCCAAGGTTGGCTGGTAGCCGACAGCAGACGGCAGACGGCCTAACAGGGCAGAGACTTCGGCACCGGCTTGGGTAAAGCGGAAAATGTTGTCTACGAATAACAGCACATCGGAACCTTTGTCGCGGAACCCTTCGGCAATCGTTAGGCCGGACAGCGCAACACGCAGACGCGCACCTGGCGGTTCGTTCATCTGGCCGAACACAAGACTAGTTTTGTCTAGCACGCCTGATTCTGCCATCTCGCCGTAAAGGTCATTACCTTCACGAGTACGTTCGCCGACACCGGCGAATACCGAGTAGCCACTGTGAAACTTGGCGATATTGTTGATAAGCTCCTGAATCAGCACAGTTTTGCCCACGCCTGCACCGCCGAACAGTCCCACTTTACCACCTTTAGTAACGGGACAGATAAGATCAATAACCTTAATCCCAGTCTCTAGAATTTCAACACTTCCAGACTGATCAATCAGGGCAGGCGGCATACGATGGATTGGGGCATACTGCGTAAACGTGCCCTTTTTGCCATCAATCGGTGCGCCCGTAACGTTGAACATACGACCCAGTGTTTCTTCGCCAATCGGTACTTGGATGGCGGCACCAGTGTCGGTAACTTCGCTACCGCGCTGCAAACCATCGGTCGAACCAAGGCTAATCGCACGAACGCTTGTTTCGCTCAAGTGTTGGGCTACTTCAAGCACCAATGTATTATCACCGTTACGTACTTCGAGCGCATTGTAAATGGCTGGCAGACCACCCAATGGAAACTCGATATCTATCACCACGCCCACAATTTGTGAAATCGTACCTGTTGTCTTCGCTTTGTCTTTGACTGCTGTTGCCATTAGTTTTCTCCTTCTTTCACGTTTAGTTCTTACGATGCAATCGCTTCTGCGCCGCCGGTTATTTCGGCTAGTTCCTGGGTGATTGCCGCTTGGCGTGCCGTGTTAAATGCTAGGGTCAGGTCGTCAATGAGGTCATTAGCGTTATCGGTAGCGTTTTTCATAGCCATCATGCGCATACTGTGCTCGGAAGCAATACTTTCGAGTATGGCCTGATAAACCTGCACTTCGAGCAGCCGCTCAGTAACGTTGTCCAGAACTGACTGGACTGATGGTTCAAATGTCGTGTTACTGAGTGCATTTTCGGCTTCGTCGGTACTTTCAAACCGAGCAGGCAACAGTGACAAACTGGTCGCCTCTTGTACGAGGTTCGATTTGAACTGCGTAAACAGCAGCCGTACGTCATCAACCTGCTTGTCGCGGTACATATTCGCTGCCATGTTCAAAATAGGACGGATGTCATTGGCGTCCGGTCGGTCACCAATCTCGGTATAAGCGGCAATAAGGTCTATGCCTTCTATGTTGCGTACAAACTGGGCGCCTTTTTTACCAATGGCAATCACCTGCGAACTAATCCTCTGCGCTTCATCTTCCAGGATAGACCGGCTCAGCAAACGAATAACGTTGGCGTTATAGGCACCGGCCAGCCCGCTGTTGCTGGTAATCACAATATACAGCCGGGTCTTTACCGGACGTTTGGTATAGAGCGGATGTTCCTCTACCTCGGTAATTGCACTCAAGCGGGTCAGCAATGAGTGGGCGTATGCCCGATAGTCCCGACCAGAAGCAGCATGTTCTTGGGCGCGACGCATCTTGCTGGCACTCACCAATTCCATAGCTTTAGTAATCTGACGGGTGCTCTTGACGCTGCTAATGCGTCGTTTCAACGTAATAGCATTAGCCACGACTAACTCCAACTACGTACGGCATACGGCTCATTTACTTCTTCGCTTCCTTTACTTCTTCATATGAGGCAGCAATATCACGGGCAATTTCCAGGATTTGCTCCTTGGATTTATTGGTAGGTTCGCTTCCGTCTGCCAGATCATCAATAATCTTGGGCGTTTTCCGTTTGACGTCACGAAGCAAGTTAGCTTCAACAGTTTTAAGCTTTTCGAGCGGCACTTTGTCGAAGCATCCGTTAACTGCAGCAAACAGCATGGTGTACATTTGCCAGATGGCTAGTGGCGTGTACTGCGGCTGCTTGAGTAGTTCGGTTAGGCGCTGGCCGCGCTCAATCCGCTGACGGGTATCGGCATCAAGATCAGTCGAAAACTGGCTGAACGATGCCAGCTCGCGGAACTGCGCAAGATCTAGCTTCAAGCCACCGCCAACTTTTTTGATCGCTTTGCTTTGCGCTGCCGAGCCAACACGTGACACCGACAAACCAACCGAAATAGCCGGCCGGATACCCTGGTAAAACAGGTTTGTCTCAAGGAAAATCTGACCATCGGTAATACTAATGACGTTTGTAGGAATATAGGCACTAATGTCGCCGGCTTGGGTTTCGATGATCGGCAGGGCAGTAATGCTACCCGCACCTTTCGCGTCGCTTAACTTAGCAGCCCGTTCCAGCAGACGTGAGTGCAGATAGAACACATCGCCTGGGTATGCTTCGCGGCCGGGAGGACGACGCAACAACAGCGACATTTGACGATAGGCAGCGGCATGCTTTGTAAGGTCATCGTAGATAATCAGGGCATGTCCTTTGTTATCGCGGAAATATTCGGCCATAGTACAGCCGGCATATGGAGCCAGGTATTGCAAACTGGCCGGGTCGGAAGCACTAGTTGCGATCACAATTGTTTGCTCCATGACGCCTTCACGCTTCAACCGCTCGACTAGTCGGGCAACTTTACTCAGCTTTTGGCCGACGGCAACGTACACATTAATAACGCCCGTTTTTTGACGGTATTGGTTAATCATCGTATCGACAGCAATAGCCGTTTTACCGGTCTGACGGTCGCCGATGATTAGCTCGCGCTGGCCACGGCCAATCGGCACAATCGCATCAATCGCCGTAATACCGGTCATGAGCGGCTCGTGAACGCTTTTACGGTCAAGCACACCAGGAGCAGTACGCTCTACCGGATTATTTTGCTTGGTTTTGATAGGACCTTTGCCATCTAGCGGCTGGCCGAGCGGATTAACCACCCGTCCTACAAGCTCTGGGCCAACGGGCACTTCCAGGACACGGCCACTGCGCTTAGCGCTTGCGCCGGCTTTGATCTGCGTGTCATCACCCAAGATTACCGCACCGATTTCTTCGGTACCGAGGTTAAGGGCAAATGCCGTGATTGTTTGGCCATCAGTGGCGGTAATATCAATCATTTCGTTAAATCCGCACCCACGAAGCCCATAAATCCAGGCTACACCATCACCGATACGGGTCACAACACCAACGTTTTCGACTTCGGGACGGGTTTTTAGCTCAGCAATCGCACTGCGGATTTCTGCTGACAGGTCTTTGATAGAGATATCTTTCATTTATACATTTCCTTGGTTTGTTAACCGTTTGAAGGTGTCCAGTTTGCCGCGCAATGACAAGTCCAGCTGTTCGTTGGCTGTCGCGATACGCAGTCCGCCAACAATCTCTGGCTGGATTGTTTGATCAACAATCACTGACCGTGCTGCAGGGAACTCTGCCCGAACAAGTGGCGTAAGTTCGGCTACCGTTTGGGTACTTAGCTCATGGGCAACTTGTACATCAGCCTCCACTAACCCATCTGCTTCGCGCAGCGTCATCACATCACGCATAATCGATTCCAGCTCTGCTTCACGCCCTTCAGCTATCAAGTAGCTTGCAATAGCACGAGCAAGTTGGACAGTATCGCTTTTGGTATGTATTTTGCCAACAATTGCTTGGGCAATATCACGGCGTGATGCTTTGGACATTTACTTCTTCCGGCCTTTCATGGCTTTCGCCACAATGTCAGCATCTGTGCGGGCGTCGACCTTTTCGCCTACAAGGGTTTCGGTCGCTTCCGAAACCAGACCAACTAATTCTTTTTCCAGTTTATCGCGGGCATGCTTGGTTTCTTCTTCTACGCGCACTTCTGCATCAGCGATAATCGTATCTGCTTTACGCTGGCCACTCTTTTCGGCTTCGCGCATGACTTCTCGGGATTCTTTGTGGGCAGCAGCAATAATTTCGTCAGCTTCATGGCGCGCCTTACGCACAATCTGGGCAACGTCTTCATCAAGCTTTGCTTTTTCTTGTTCCATACGCATCCCCATACGAACACCATCATCAATTGTCTTATGGCGTTGCTCCAAGAGTTTTGCGATACGGTTAAAGGCAAACTTTTTAAGCAATACAAATACAAATACAAATGTCACCAGTTGGATTACAAACGCACCAGCGTTGAACCCTAGGATGCCGCTCTCGGTGTGCTCAGATTCTGCCCCCTGTGAGGCGTCCTGAGTCGTATGAGTATTGGCTTCGGCGGTAGCGTCACTATGCGTGTCACTAGACACTGGATCATCCGGGTGAGCTACTGCAAGATAATATGTCATTGGCTTATTCTTTCTGCAGTCGTCATTAAATAATAAACAGGGAAGCAAATACCAATAGAGCCATCAGCTCAACGATAGCGATGACTACGAAAACTTGACCGAAGTATTTACTTGCTTCCGGGTTACGGCCTACGGCGTTCATAAATGCGCTGCCGATAAGTCCGATACCAATAGCTGGGCCAAGCATACCAAAGCCCATCATGATACCTTTTGCTAATACTGTTGTGTCCATTATTTCTCCTTACGTTTACTTATTAAATTATTAATGGCTCTCGTCATGCGACTGCTCCTTCCGGCACAGGCTCGTGCGCCTCATGCTCATGATGGATAGCAGCAGACAGATACATGATGGTCAGCATCACAAAAATGTAGGCTTGGAGCGCGCCGACGAACAGCTCCAGCAAGACAAACGGCAAGGCAGTCAGAGGGGCAGCAAAACTACCCAAGTAAGAAAATATAGCGATAATGATCTCGCCGATAGCAACGTTCAAAAACAACCGAAGTGCCAGGCTGCCGATACGGGTAAGCTCGCTGAACATTTCGAATACTCCCAGCAGGTATGTGCCCGGGTTCTTAAAACTACCCGAAAAGTAATGGCGCAAATACTGTTTGATGCCTGACTCACGAATTGCAAAAATCTGGACAAACACCATCATAAAGGCCGCCGCCGCCAGCGTGCCGTTCAAATCAGCGGTAAATGGTCTGAACACCGGTACACCCTCGTGGGTTAACGCTTCGCCAACACCTGGCAACAGCCCAAACCAGTTGCTAAGGACGATAAAAAAGAATGTCGTGACAAAAAATGGAGCATACTTGATAGCTTTAGCGCGCGAACCCAGGCTGCCAGCCAGCGTACTGATAATAAACTCTGTCCCCAGCTCAACGAACTGTGTTATGCCGCGCTTTGGCCGTAGCGTCATCCGCCGCGACACCGTAATTAAAAGTACCAATATAACCACCGAACTGATCCAGGCATACAAAATAGAGTTAGTAATGCTATAGCCATTGTAAGTAAACAGCTCCCCAGGGGTAATGTGAATACTTGGCCCTTCGGCAGCAAATCTTGACACCAAGGTTTGGATCATGCGGTTCCTTTCTTTTTGGGTAGTGGTTTGCGGGACGAGACACGACTGTTGGCGGCTTCGTTGGCCTGAATTTCACGATATTCGGCATAGATTGTGTATGAGGCAAGCATAATTGCCAGCATAAATCCCGCTAGAGTGTAGGATGGTTTTGTATGAAAGTGAGCATCCATCCTCAGCCCTATAAATAAGGGGACTAATACAGCTGCTGCCAACCGCCAACTCATATTGACGAGACTTCCCAAAATTTGGGATTTTGCCATTTGCCTGGCAGAACCATCAATTAGCTGCTCAAGCCCACGCTCAGCAGAAGTCGTCGTCTTAGGTTTGGCGGCGGCTTTTCGCATCTCCATACACTATAGCAGCTCACCCCAAGATAACGCAAACATTTTGTGATAAATCTCACATAAATCTTTTCGGGGAACCACAGAAAAACTCGTTACAGAGGTCGTCGCCTCGGTTGCAACCCGGCGCTCTTGACAACAGGTGTATATAGCGCTTATGTCAAGGCTTCGTCTTAATCATACACAAAAGCCGGCAATTTGCCCGGCAACTCCAGACAGCGTACAATAGTAGCCATGAGCACCTCTAAATCTTCCGTCATTGTGTACTCTGCAACGTGGTGTGCGTTTTGCCACGCCGCCAAACAGTACCTGGATAAATTAGGTGTTGCCTACACTGACCGTGACGTCGAGCAAGACCCCAAGTACGCCGAAGAATCTGTCAAAAAATCAGGACAAATGGGAATCCCTGTGCTTGATATCAACGGTACCATTATTGTCGGATTTGACCGACCCAAAATCGACGCTGCCCTAGCCGCCAAATAACCCCTCTGTGCGCTACATCACTGCATGCCCGCCTTACAATCGTTACACTACGCTGTACATAAAGGGGGAGCCTAATGCCTTCTCGATCTCACTCTACACTTGATTCAGCCGGCCGAGCCGCAGACCAAGCCCGCATCCAGGCATTGGACGACCTTGATCCTGAAGCCTTATTTGAGCAAGTAGGGATAGATACCCTTACTCAGATTGATGCCTACCAACGAGCTACCGATATAGCCCACTTGATCTTTGACCCTGTACGTACAGCTTCCGCCGAACCAGCCCAAGAGCAACCAGCAGCAGAGGAACAGCCGGCCGAAAAAACTGATCCGGCCACCGCATCGGACAATCTGACGCCCGATGGCTTGGCTTCCTTTACTATCGCCCAGAACTTAATGAGAAACACCGCTTCCTACGATGACGAGACAGAGAGGCTGATCGCTGCCGATTCGGTCGTCCAAGCCATCCAGAAACAGCTTATGAGTGAGAGGCGCGGAGAAGTCTACCGCGCTAGGCGTACGGTAATCGTTCTCAGTATGATTGCGTTTCGGGGTTCGATCACGGACACCTAACGACTTAAGCGTCTTTTCATAACACATTATTTGCTTCATACTATCTACGTATGGCGTTTGAGGATTTTAAGACCAAAGATTCGGTTGTGGTTGTATATACCGGTGATGGCAAAGGTAAAACCAGCGCTAGCTTAGGGTTGATGGTTAGGGCATTAGGCAACCACTGGCGTGTAGCGTATGTCCAGTTCATCAAACACTGGGGCGTGGGCGAGCATGTCTTTATCCGCGACATTCAGCCGGTGTTTGGCGATGATTTATTTTTCTTTAAAGGCGGTAAAGGATTTTACGAGGCGGGCGACATCAGTGCGGCAGACATTACCAAGGAACAACATCAGCAAGCCGCCCGTGAAACCTACGATGTCGCACTCGAGGCTGTTGCTGGCGGCTCATACGACTTAGTCATCTGCGACGAGATCAACAACGCGCTACACGATGGGCTGTTAAGTGAAGACGATTTACTCGCGCTCATCGATAAACGCGGCAAAAAGGTAAGCCTGTGCCTAACGGGTCGTAACTTTCCAAAGAGCCTCCTCAAACACGTGGATATTGCCACAGATATGCACAAAATCAAGCATCACTTCGACGACAAATACATCGCCAACAAAGGCATTGATTACTAACTGGGATAAGCATAACTTGTTTTTTGGTTAGTTTAATTGTATAATTATACAATGCATGCTGTACTAGACCGCTACATTGAGGCAGGCCAACAGGGCTACCATCATTTTGTCCGTACGCAATCCGGTCCAGCCCGATTAGCACTTTTGGACGCAATGCAAGCTGCAGACGAAGCAGCCACGGCCTTACCTATTGATTCCGACACCTCGGATTACAATTTTTCGACACTTGATGAAGTTGTGCCTTTCGTGGGCGCCGTCACCCAACTCGAGGCCACCTTAACTGAGATTACTGATGCCTCGCACCCTGAGTTTGAAGGGGAAGAAGAGCAACAATTTGCGGAGTTATTTGACCGTGGGATAGAGGCTTACTTTCCGGAAGGTATTGCTTGGAGTGAGAAAGCCCGCCTATTTGAACTGGCTCAACTTGGCAATACAAATCCTCCAAAAGGCCACACCAAAGCAGACAACCGCCCTATTTACGAAGCCCGGGCTGACTTTATAGAAGGACTTACGGGAAAACGGTTTGAACTGTTTGATTCGTATCAAGGTATTCATGTCAGCGAAATACTACAAGCTGCAGTTTGGTTATACGGCGACTCAGACGAAACGGTACAACAGCGCGGTTGGACAATAACACCAAGGGATGTATTTACCCCCAACTTAGACCTTATGAGATTCTCTGCAGCCAGGTTGGAGGCAACCGCTACACAGCTTGCTGAGTTAACAGGGATGCCAATAGAGAAAGTCTTTAGCGCGCATCGTGGTTTATATCGTTTTTCCCAACATAGAGAAGTAGTGGCCGGAGAAATGAGAGCTTATAAAGCTATGGGTATTGACACTCTTATTGCACGACGTCCTGATATCCTTGATTATCCAATCAAAATTATTAGAGAGAAGGAAAGAGCCTATATGAAAATGGGGATTCCTCTATCAACTATTAGAAGTCACGAAAAGTTTTACGTCTACAGACCAGAAACAATTCAAGGCCGCATTGATACATTCCAGGAGACGCTGGAACACTTTGCTGACTACTTAGACCCTGAAGAGGCAACACTCCTCATGCAGGAATTTAAGAGACGGGCACGAGTAATTATTGATTGTGGAGAAGATAAGATAAAAACAATGACACGGCTTATTCGCTTATACGGAAATGCTATCCATTGGGACAATGCTATAAATGAGCCTCAGCCCAACCAAAAATCCCCTCCTCAAGTCAGTATGTTGCTTAACTTAGCACGCGTTAGTACTGCTAAGCTCACGGCACATATGGCCGCTAACCCCGAGGATAACATCTTTATTGCCGCACGGCGGCTCGTAAATGCCCAGAAAAAAACTGCTAAACAACGCCGTCAGAAAGCTGATCAAGCAAAAAGTATGAAATAATAGCAGTTATGGGTAGGCCGGAAATCTCATCTGATATAAAACACCAATACCTTGAAAGGGTAGTGAGTACCTTAGAGGAAACCGTAACCCGTATGCAGCAGTTTGGCGTTATTGACAGATTCTTGGAGTATGTAACAAACAAGCCGGACGGTACCACCGCATTTAACGAAGCTGCAACGGCAACGTACGATGCAGTCAATGTGCTCCTGGCAGACAT
>CAZHPF010000015.1:0-14321 GCA_964534095.1 uncultured Candidatus Saccharibacteria bacterium | reverse complement strand
GTCTTTGGTACCGCTATGGGTTTTAAGTTTTGGCATCAGAGTTCTCCTTTGATTGTTTTTTGGCTCCACTGCTTCTGAGCACAAATATTAGTTGTTTACCGTTGAGTTGAGGTGCTTGATCTACAATCGCCGTCTCTGCATATTGTTCAATGACACGTTCTGCAAGTTTGAAACCTATATCTTTATGAGCCATTTCCCGGCCTCGATAAAATAATGTGATTTTTACTTTGTGGCCTTCATCAAGAAAGCTTGTGACTTTTTTCAGCTTTACGCCAAGGTCATGGTCACTAATCTTAAGGCCAAAACGCATTTGTTTGAGCTCGCTGGTTTTGGAGCTGCGTTTTTGTTTCTGTAGCTGTTTAGTCCGTTGGTAGTTATATTTACCCCAATCGACAACTTTAGCTACTGGCGGATCAGCATTAGGGGAGATTTCGACCAGGTCAAGTTCCCGTTCCGCGGCAAGCTCAAGAGCCTCTCGCTTTGACAGCACGCCAAGTTGCTGACCGTCTTCGTCAATAACTCGCAGCTGTTGTGCTCGAATCTGATGATTCAAGCGAACTTGATTGCTAATCTGTTACTCCTTACGAACGTTAGCTGATTGCAGGTAATTGTAACAAATCGTTCAACAGAGGTCAAATAATTTTTACGTTTAGTTGATTTGTATTGTGCGTCGGTATTGGATTGCTTCGCTTATGTGTTTAGTAGTAATTGCTTCGCTTCCTTCAAGATCGGCAATAGTCCTGGCTACTTTAACAAGTCGCATGTAAGCTCTGGCCGATATTTTTAATCGTTCGGCAGCTTGATTCAATAACGTTCTCGCTGATTCCTCAAGTTTGGCTGTCTCTTTTATGACACGGTTAGTTAGCTGTGCATTCGTTTTTGTCTCTGAATTGTAACGTTTTTGTTGTCTCTCGCGTGCCTTGATTACCCTTGCCCGTATTACTGCACTTGATTCATTGTCGTTCGCGGATTTAAGCAATGTATCATGCCGTACATTGTCCACCTCTACATACAGATCGATTCGATCAAGTATTGGACCTGAGAGCTTACGCTGGTAACGGGCAATGGTGTGTGGCGGGCAATTACATGAATTATCACTACCGTAATAGCCGCATGGGCAGGGATTACTAGTAGCGACAAGCATAAAATCTGCCGAATACTCAGTACTTTGTTTTGCGCGTGCGATAGTTATAACATTGTCTTCTAGTGGTTGCCTCAGGGCTTCTATGGTTGTTCGATAATATTCCGGTAGTTCATCTAAAAAAAGTACACCACGATGAGCGAGGCTGATTTCGCCAGGGCGGGCATGTTGCCCGCCGCCAATGACGGCTATTTCGCTGGCGCTATGATGTGGTGACCGGAAAGGACGCTCGTAAACAATTTTTTCAAAATTATTGCTCGCAAGGCTATGCAAATGAGTTACTTCAAGGATCTCAGATAGATTCATGGATGGCAATATGCTTGCCAACGCTTTTGCGAGCATGCTTTTACCCGTTCCCGGTGGCCCACTCAGTAGCACGTTGTGGCCGCCGGCCGCCGCGATTTCCATAACTCTTTTTGCACGAACTTGCCCACTAATATCTTTCATATCCGTCTCTACATTGGGATTAATAGGTTGTAATGGAATGTGTTTACCGGATAGTTGAAATGGCTGCTTGATAGTGCCGTTCAAATGCTGGTATAGCTGAGTGAGCGTCTCTAGCGCTACAATATTAATGCCAGGGACAAGTAGAGCCTGGTCTGCATTGGCCTTCGGTAAATAGAAAGTGCGGAATCCTTTACGCTGTGCCGCAAGCAACTTACCGATAATACCGCGAACTGGGCGTATCTCGCTGGTTAAACCGAGCTCACCAATAAACATTGTTTTAGAGTAATCTCCCTCGGGTATTAGCTGTGCTGCTCGCATAAGGGCTGCCGCAATCCCTAAATCAAAACTGCTAGACTCTTTTGGTACATCGGCGGGGGCTAAATTAATAGCTATTCGCTTTTTAGGAAATTCAATTTTGCCCGCCGCAAACGCACCCCGCAAACGTTCTTTTGCTTCATCGACTGCCCGATTTGCGAAGCCCACAATAATAACGTTCGGCAGTCCTTGTGTGATACGACATTCAATTGTTACGATTGTCATATCTCCACCCGATTCCGTGATACTTGTTATTCTGTTTGTCATACTTTGACCCATCCTTTTAGTTTTTTAATCACAAAAACAGCCGCTTTTTGGTGACGGCTGTTTGAGGTGGTAGTTGATATTTTTATGTATAAGTGGTTTGTATTTTCCGTCTGTTTAATTGGAACAGCGGCTTGCGAGAAACCGCTGTTACAGATACGTTTTTTATTTTTGAGCACTTTTTTTATTCAAAGTGCTAGGCATATAGTAAGCTTCTAGTCTCATCCTGTCAACATGTTTATGCCTAGATTTTTTAAGTTTTTTTGGTGTTGTGCATAACTCGCTACTTTCCAGAACGACCCATAAGCAAAATTAGCTGGCATGGCCGCAAAACCGCAGATTAATTTAGTCATGACAACGTATATAATAGCCACAATATATTTATGTGCGACATGATATTTTTAGGATCAGAAGAAGCTATTATAAAGACCCTGATTTTCTAACCATGTCAAATGGCTGGCTAGAGATTGGTCAACGAACAAAAGCCGACCGAGACCAAAGGCCGCTACGTATAGGCAAAATACGGTATGTATACGACATAACACAGGCAAGTAGGCTTAGATTAAGTAAAACAGCAGGTCATAGCTGAAAGAGAGCAAGTTGAACTTTGAATCTATTGCGAAGCCCTAGACATAAGTGAGCCTGCCAATAAGTGTATAAAGTATCATAATGGCTGCTAAGCACGAGGGAGCTCTTTTATTAGTCAGATTTCACCAAAGACAGGTTAAAAAACAAAAAATTCGCAACAAAAGCAATCAATCAGTTTTGGGCAGCCATCAAACGGTAGGCAAAGCTTTTGTTATTCAAGAATTTCAGGCACCCAAACGATTTCTATGAACTAAAAAGCAAGGTAAAGGGTTTGTGAAATGTGCTTTGTAGAATTATTTACAATAGGATCTACAGTAAATATATAAACAGTAAACATTCCTCCATAGAAGTTAAGTTGTGTATATTACAATAATATAATCGTTGACTTTTATACTAACTGGGAGTAGTCTTAATTACGGTAAGTCAAAACAAAAACTTACACTTCTCTTAACATTCTATCTACGGCCACAAGTGCCGATGTCGCTCTCATTACGAGAGCGGTCAGTCAAAGCCAAAGACGGTAAGCGCTATTTAATCATGTATATAAGAGCGGATTTACCGTCTAGGCTCCTTTTTTACTAGATTTGCACTACAATAGTCGTTGTGAGTGCATTTTTATATAAGTTAATAGCTAGTCCTTTACGAAAACACACGGTGTTAGTGTTAGCTTCAGGGTTATTATGCATTATTTATATGATGATTATTAATCCCACTAAGACCTCTATTGCTTTTTTGCTCGTACCCTTTGTGCTGATTGGCGTATTTATATACGAAACAACCTATCTAGTGGCAGTAGGCTTTTTGAGGAGAGATTCCGTAGTGTTCACACGAATTATTCCGCTAGGAATTAGTTTATCGGTGGTAATGTTACTGTTACTGCAATCGCTTAATCAGCTTACGATTAAAGATGGGCTTATCATGACTGCACTTCTAACGGTTTTTTGGCTTTATCTGTGGCGTGCGGATTTCCTCAATAAGTAGTACACCTCAAGCCGTCACTAGAGTATAATGAAACAATATGGAACCAACACAAGAAACGCTACCAGCAAGTGTCGAGCTGCCCATGCCGGTGAGTGGCACATCCGATGCGAAGGGAAAAGCTGAAGATAAGTCAGCGGCCATGCCAGAAGTTCAAAGCGAAAGTACTCAACCGACTTCTGTGGCGCCTCAACAAGGCGGTACGGGTGATCCGCAGACTGTTACTACAATCCCCTCTGTTCCTGCTTCGCCGCCTAGTCCGCCAGGGGTGCCAGTTGATGACGCAGCCTTAATGGCAGATGACGCCGATCTTATTGAGAAAGAGTGGGTAGTTCGTGCTAAGGCAGTAGTTGAACAAACAAAAACTGATCCATATGCTCAAAATCGCGAACTTAGTAAAGTCAAGGCAGAGTATATCAAGAAACGCTATAACAAAAATGTAAAAGTGAGCGAGGAATAAGTGCATGGGGGTGCTTGTAGCAATTTTTCTAGCACTTATCTTCCTTGCATTAATCGCAGGGCCGATTATCTTTTTCCAAACCAGGAAAGTTTTTCGCGAACAAAAAAACTTTGAGCGCGGCCTCAAGATGGTGCCGCTTCTTATTCATTTGCCGCCATTAAGTGAAGATATTGAAGGAAGTGGTAGAGATGTTCGAGACATTATAGAAGAAAATATATCGCAAGCTCAAACAATGTATGACATTATTGCCAGTACGTTTAAGAAGGGCTTTAAAAACGGGTTTTATGGTCAACGACACCTTGCCTTTGAAATAGTGGGGTATAGAGGCTTTGTGAGTTTTTACGCCGCAGTACCGGTTGTCCTGGTAGATGTTGTACGCCAAGCAATCGTAAGTGCATACCCAACTGCCCGGTTGGAGGAAGTAACCGAACACAATATTTTTAATACTGTAGGTAAAATAAGTGGCACGGTGGGCGGCGAACTTACGTTAAAGGAATCGTTTGCATACCCAATAGCAACGTACCAAGAGCTTAAAAGAGACGGCATACAGTCTCTTTTAAACGCATTATCTACTCTGGATAAAGAAGATGGCGCAGGTATACAGATTATGTTTCGGCCTGCTCAGCCTGGGTGGCGGAAACAAGCCCACGCAGAGGCTGCAAAAAAACGTAAAGGCGAGAAGTCTAAAACAGGAGGGGCGCTGGCATTTTGGTGGATACGCCAAACTTTTGCCGCGCTTCATAAACCACCAGAGGATAAGGGCGGAGGGGGAGGATCAGATAAAAAAGAACTCTCGTCGCTTGATCAGTCAGTAGTTGACGCTATTGATGATAAAACTCGGCATCCTGGTTTTGAGGTGATGATTCGCATTATTGCCTCGTCCAATATATCTCAGAGGTCGCAAGCTATTTTAAATAATGTAGTAGCAACATTTGCTTTGTTTAACGCACAGGGAAAAAACGGATTTACTTTTACGCCGGCCAAAGATATTGAGAGTTTTGTAACAGGGTACATCATGAGGTTTTTCCCACAACAGAATAGTCAAAGTATCCTTAATACTGTTGAGCTTGCAACGCTTTTTCATTTCCCCGATCAAAAGAACATACCTACCACTCAGCTTGCACGCCAAGCAAGCAAGCAAGTAGATGGTCCGCGTAACATGCCTGATGAAGGCTTGCTTATGGGATATAACATTTTTCGAGGCTCTAAAAAACCTGTCCGGCTATCGTTTGAAGACCGTCGCCGACACTTATATGCAGTCGGTCAGACAGGTACTGGTAAATCTACGTTTCTCGAGAACCTTGCGTTTCAAGACATGATGAATGGTGATGGATTTGCTTTTATTGATCCACACGGTGATACCGCAGAACGATTGCTTGCTATGGTACCAAAGGAACGTACGGAAGACGTTATTTATTTTTGTCCAGCAGACGTGGAGTATCCACTGGGTCTCAATATCTTTGAATATAGTAATGATGACCAGAAAGATTTCCTCATCCAAGAAGCTATCAATATGCTTTATAAGCTGTATGACCCGCAGCGACAAGGCATTATTGGACCTCGCTATGAACACTTATTTAGGAATGCTGCCTTGACAGTTATGGCTGATCCCGAAGGCGGTACATTCGTTGACATTCCCAAGTTATTTCGTGATCCTCAGTTTGTAAAGCAAAAGCTGAAGTACGTCAAAGATCCTAATGTTATTGAATTCTGGGAAAAGGAAATGCCTCAGTCCCAGCGCTCTAATGATTTCGGAGAAGTAGTCAGTTGGTTTGTGAGCAAGTTCGGGGCATTTTTGTCAAACCGAATGATGCGTAATATCATCGGTCAAACTAAAAGCGCCTTTGACCTGCGCGATATCATGGACAACAAGAAGATACTGATTGTTAATCTCAGTAAAGGACGCACTGGTGACCTTAACTCCAAACTACTCGGTATGATTTTTGTAATGAAATTCCAGGCGGCGGCCATGAGCCGTTCGACTATTCCTGAAGAAGATCGACAAGACTTTTGTTTGTACGTGGACGAGTTTCAGAACTTCTCTACAGACTCCTTTGCTACCATTATGTCCGAGGCGCGGAAATATCGATTGAACCTTATTGTTGCTAACCAGTTTACCACTCAGTTGAGCGATGAAATCAGAGATGCAGTGTTTGGAAATATGGGTACAATCGTAGCTTATCGTATTGGTCAAAATGACGTGGAGGCATTATCACGGTACTTTCAACCTCTCTTTGACGGTGATGACTTGCTGCGTATACCAAACTATAACTCAATCGTTAGGACGCTTATTGGAGGAGTACCAACTCAGCCCTTCAGTATGGCAGGCCTTCCGTATCTGGGTAAAGCGAACCCAAAACTATTTGATGCTCTCCGGCAATTGTCAGCTGTTAAGTATGGTAGACCACGAGCTGTTGTTGATGCTGAAATAGGTGAACGGATGAAAACGCTTGCTCTTCCACCTGCAAAGACAGCTTTTAACGGGGTCGGGCAGACTGCGCGAAATCTACCGTCTGGAAACGTAAGTACTCCTGGAGGGCTGTCTGGATCCCAGGGCGCTGGTAAACCCGGTACCTCTTCTTTCTTAGATGACTGGCTAGCAAAAAAACAAACAACCCCACTCACTAATCAACCAGCCCCCCGGCCTAGCCCGACTGCCCCTATGGGTACATCCATACCGCCGCAAGCTTCAACCCAAGCCATTGCTGCACCTTCTCCTCAGACTTTTGTATCCCCTCCTCCTCCTGCTGCTACTCCTGCCCAGGCGCCTACACCTCAGCAACCTCTATACAATGCACGGACAGTAGCGCCTGCTCCAGCGGCTCCTTCTCTTCCTCAAAAGCCAGAGTTAGCCGATGATGGGGTTATACACCTTCGCCAAACTGATACGTCAAATAAAACTCCTAGTGAAAACGTTATAACAATTAACCGTAACGATTAGGCTCTTAACGACGTCGTCGACCGAGCGCTAACCAAATACAAAACTCTAAAATACCTCCGAGTAAAAACCCAGCAACAAACAGAAGAAAAAGTAACAGGTAGTTATAACGAAAGCCATAATGCCTAGCCATGTAGTAAGTAACGAAGCTACCAATACAAGCCACAATACTTCCCCCTAGTACTCCAGAGGGTCGAGCTACGCTCTGTGCTCCAATATTGCTTACCGATTCAATGGTTTTATTATGGATAATTTTACTGAATTTTCGGCTTGTGCCAGAAAGTTTCGTCTGAATTTTATTCAGTTCTCGGTAGTATGCTTTATTTTTAATTGACTGTTGAATGCCAGGTAAAGCAGCATCATTATCACGTTCTCCGGAGGGGGTATCAAAAGCTTGGCGAGTGGTTTCTTTGGCATGTTGGGTTACTTCTTTTGCTATCTGACGGTGATCTTGTTGTTCATGTTGCTTAAGAGCCTTACGGGCTTTTTCTATGGCTAGTTCTTGATTGTGTTTTTGTTGTTCTTTGCTGATAAGTTGTTCGTGAGAGATGCCGGTATGTTTATCGTGGGAATGTAATTGTTCGGCCATGTTTAGATTCCTCCTGCAGCTGTATATTCTGTGCGTACTATATCAAGTTCAGTAACAAGTAATCGGCTTCTGGCGAAAAAGTAAACCAGGCCAGCAGAAACTATAAAGCCGATAACGAGGCTAGTACCGGGACCGGTATTTGGAAGTGTAGAGGTAATTTGTTCAGTGGTCTTAATTACGCTGGGAGGCAGCTTAATGTTTATCGCATTACCATAAACGTTAGTCATGGTAAGATCAAAAGTCCCAGGATTAGAGGCCGATACAGGAGTTTGAGGTATCGGATCTTTAATTTTAACTGTTAGTTTTTGCTCCATGCTTGCTCCGGCAGCTACTGAACCTGCAGGCCATTTCACCGTGTTTGTCGTCGCATTTAATGTGCCGCCGTGTAAATCAGTAACATCGGCATAGTCAAGAAGATCCCCAATATCTTCTTCTATTTGAAAACTACCTACGGTTGCCTTACCAGTATTTTTGGCTTGTAGGGTATAGGTTATGACATCACCTGCCTTGGCCAGCGTACCATCCGCGCTTGAAACATTTTGGGTGTCATTGGCAGCGTTTTTATGGAGTTCCATACAGACTGATGTGTCTGTTTCATCTTTTGACTGTTCGCATGAGCGGCATTCACTGGTGTTTGATTGTATGCCGAGGATTGAAGGGCACACATCACACTCGGATTGCTTAGTCTGAACACCTTGGCGGTCGGGACACACATCACATTCTGCCCAGCTAAGTTGCTTACCGGCTTTATCTGGACAGGCGTCGCACGTAGTCCCGCTGGCCTGGAATCCTCCAATTTCGGGACACACATCACACTGAGTGCGTGAAGACTGCTCGCCTGGCGTAGTTGGACACACATCACACTCCGATGCCCATAACTGCTCACCAGGCACCCGCGGGCACACATCACACTGAGCGCGGCTAGTCTGTATACCTGGGATTAACCAACAATAGTCAATACGCGGAGGACTGGGTTTCCCGATGACAATAATATTGCCGCAGTCGAACATAATAAGAAATTTCTGCCCATTACTTCGGGTTCCTTCAAGCGCATCAAAATTATAGGTTCCCCAACTTGAAACGTAACGTGCGTAGTATGATTTGGTGCCGACTTTTACTTCCGTCTCTCCTCTTTTCCCATACGCAAGTCGTCCTAGAGAAAACATCTGGTCGCCGTAGTCTTTAGTGTTGCGTCTTACTTTTTGAGAGTTTGCAATTGCGCTACAGCTCACGCCAAAATGACTATAGAGATTTCGTATCTCAGAGTTTGAATTACACCAATTTACGGCATCTTGCCTAGAGCGAATACCACCAGAAATGATATCATTTGAGGACGAAGCAAGGCTTGGTTGGGCAGGAGATATCACAGAGATAAACTGAATAAACATAGTTAAGACAATAAAGACAACACTTAGACGGCGTACGCTGGTTTCTCGTTTCATCCGTTTTGAGTAAAAGGAGACTTGTTTAACCAGACTGGGGTTAAACGGGAGGTTACTGAGTAGTTTTTTGAACATCATTTTTCCTTTTATTCAGCGAATCGCTTACGTTTATTTAATCACAAATTCATGTGTTCACGCAAGGGTTTTCTCTTGTTTTGTAGCGAAAGATTGGCTATACTAGTAGGTAAGGTTGAGAAACTAAGAAGCAAAGAGGGTGAAACATTGGCTAAACAGAAGGATTATTCATCTGATCAAATCCAGGTATTAGAGGGTCTAGAACCAGTTCGTAAACGCCCAGGTATGTATATTGGTGGTACGGGCGTTGAAGGGCTACATCACCTGGTGTGGGAAATTGTTGATAACGGAATTGATGAAGCACTGGCCGGCTATGCTGACGAAGTATCCGTAAAATTGCTTGCCGATGGGGGTGTAG
Source organism: uncultured Candidatus Saccharibacteria bacterium (assembly GCA_964534095.1). Lineage (GTDB taxonomy): Bacteria > Patescibacteriota > Saccharimonadia > Saccharimonadales > CALMSM01 > CALMSM01. Next base: position 4,726 of record CAZHPF010000015.1, on the reverse strand, counting down.
TGATAACAGATAATGGTCGAGGCATCCCGACTGATATCCACCCGAAAACCGGGAAAAGTACTGTCGAAACGGTGCTGACTGTCCTTCATGCAGGTGGAAAGTTTGGCGGCGGCGGGTATAAAGTTTCTGGAGGACTGCACGGAGTGGGATCAAGCGTCGTGAATGCTTTGTCGACGCGACTCATTGTTAGAATTTTCCGTGAGGGCAAAATATATGAACAACACTACAATAGGGGAGCCCCACAAGCTGACTTAAAGGTTGTGGGAAAAACTACAAAAACAGGAACAGAGATTACTTTTTACCCTGATGAAACTATTTTTGAGACCACTGGTATCAATTACGACACTGTATTAGACCGATTGCGTCACGCGGCGTACCTTACGAAAGGCGTAAGAACAAACATCGAAGATGAGGCTACCGGCAGACGATACGGGTTTTATTTTGAAGGCGGGATTCAGTCGTATGTTAAGCATTTAAATCATGGTAAAGATGTTGTCGATGAAGATATTTTTTATGTTGATAAAACCACTAACGATGTTCAAGTTGAGATAGCGCTGCAATATACGGATGCTTATAACGAAGTCATTAAAGCATTTGCCAATAACGTGTTTAACCCAGATGGTGGCACCCACTTAACAGGATTTCGTGCAGCTCTTACACGTGTCATCAATGATTACGCTCGCAAAAACGGCCTTCTTAAAGAAAAAGAAGAAAATTTAAGCGGTGAAGATACCCGAGAAGGCTTAACTGCAGTTATTTTGGTTAAGTTACCTGATCCTCAGTTTGAAGGTCAGACCAAGAATAAGCTAGGTAATCCAGAAATAAGAGGATATGTAGAGCAAGTACTCGCAGAATATTTAAACTATTATCTTGAAGAACATCCAGGAGTTGCTAAAAAGATTGTTGGCAAAGCTCTCCTTGCTGCCAGGGCTCGAAAAGCAGCTCGTGCAGCTCGTGATAATATTTTGCGTAAAGGTGTCCTTGAGGGAGCAAGCATGCCCGGCAAGCTAGCAGATTGCTCCAATAAAGATCCTAAAGATTCAGAACTCTATTTGGTGGAGGGAGATTCGGCAGGCGGGTCGGCAAAATCTGGTCGCGACAGCAAGAGCCAAGCTATTTTGCCCCTAAGGGGTAAAGTCTTAAACGTTGAGCGGGCTCGACTTGATAAAATGCTTGCTAATAATGAGATAGTAAGTCTTATAAAAGCACTGGGAGTGGGGATTGAAGATTCGTTTGATGTAGCGGGGCTTCGTTACGATCGAATTATTATTATGACAGATGCAGATGTTGACGGGAGCCATATTAGTACACTTCTAATGACTTTCTTTTTCCGTTTCATGAAGCCAGTTGTGGATGGGGGGCACTTGTATTTGGCAAAGCCGCCACTTTTTGAACTGGTAACAACAGGGAAGAAAGACAATGTCTTTATCTATGATGAAGCTGAGCTAGACACAGTGTTGGGCGAAACAATTACTGCGCGCAAAAAGGCAGGTTCGGTTATCAATGTAGATGATGATAGGCTCCGTCAGGCTGGGTTTACCGAACAAAAGCGATATAAAGGTCTTGGTGAAATGGATGCCGCCCAGTTGTTTGAAACAACCATGAATCCCGAGAAGCGAGTCTTGGTGCAAGTTAAAGTTGATGATGCCGAAAAAGCTGATGCAATTTTTAATAAACTCATGGGTACCGAAGTGGAATTACGTAAAAACTTTATACAGGCTAATGCAAAATTTGTGAAGGATTTGGATATTTAGTATGCAAGACGATATTGTAACCCCCCCGGAAGACACGCAGTTTGACCTAGCCTCACAAAAGATCACTCATTCTCGAAGTGTTGAGCACCGTACGGTAGAAAATGTCATGGAAGACAGCTACTTGCGCTACTCAATGAGCGTTATCATTGACCGTGCCCTACCCGATGTACGAGATGGTATGAAGCCGGTTCATCGTCGCATTTTGTATAGCATGAATGAGAAGGGTCTCAGAAGTGGCGCCAAAACCCGTAAGAGCGCCAATGTGGTAGGTGAAGTGATGGGTAGATACCACCCCCATGGCGATTCATCTATTTACGATGCCATGGTTCGGTTAGCACAACCATGGGCCATGCGTTATCCGTTAGTCACTGGTCAAGGTAACTTTGGCAGTATGGACGGAGATCCACCGGCTGCTATGCGCTATACCGAAGCCAAAATGGCTCGCTTGGCCGATGAGACACTAGCAGATATTGATAAAGAAACCGTAGACTTCCGAGAGAACTACGACAATACCACTACTGAACCTACAGTACTGCCAGCGAAACTCCCAAACCTGCTCCTAAATGGCCAATTAGGTATTGCTGTCGGCATGGCTACCAATATCCCGCCTCATAATCTCGGTGAGTTAGTGGATGCGGAGGTAGCATTGATTGATAACCCTGACGCGTCTCTGGATGATTTACTCGAATTTATTAAAGGACCTGATTTCCCAACAGGCGGAGTTATTTATGGTAAAGAATCTATCCGTACAGCGTATGCAACGGGTCGTGGTGGTGTAGTTACCCGGGGTATCGCCGAAATCGGTGAGACTAAAAAAGGCAAACACCAGATTATTATTACGGAAATCCCCTATGGGTTAAACAAAGAAAGCTTGGTTCTTAAAATTGCTGATCTGGTACGAGATAAAAAACTGGGCGGTATTAGTGATTTACGTGACGAGACTGCTCGTGGTGAAGTTCGTATCGTGATTGATCTTAAAAAAGACGCTTACCCTAAGAAGTTGTTGAACCAGCTTTACAAGTTAACACCTCTTCAGACCAGTTTTCATTTTAATATGATGGCCTTAATCGGTGGTATACAACCACGCGTGTTAGGGCTACAAGATATCCTAAAAGAACACATCAAGCACCGCCAAGTAGTCGTTCGTCGTCGTACAGAGTTTGAATTACGTAAAGCAAAAGACCGAGCGCATATCCTGGAAGGTTATAAAATCGCTCTTGATAACATCGAGGAAGTTATCAAGGTAATCCGTGCTAGCCAGACGTCTGAAGAAGCCCAAGAAAACCTGATTAAAAAGTTTAAGTTCTCTGAAATCCAAGCCAAGGCTATTTTGGCTATGCAATTGAGAGCGCTTACCGGCCTAGAGCGCGGTAAAATTGAAGAAGAACTAACTGAACTTAAAAAGCTCATTGCCAAACTCGAAAGTATTTTGGCAGATGAAAAGAAAGTTTTCGCCATTATTAGGAAAGAACTACTAGAGCTCAAAGAACACTACGGTGACGAGCGTCGAACAAAAGTTGTACCCAGTGAATTAGGCAAGATGAGCGACGAAGATTTAATCGCGGATGAACAAGTCGTTGTGACACTTACATCGGCTAACTATATAAAACGTAGCCCAATCGCTGACTATAAGAAGCAGGGTCGAGGCGGCAAAGGACGACGTGGAATGGTGACTAGAGAAGAAGACGTCATCGAGCATGTTGTAAATGCCTCAACACATGACTTCTTGCTATTCTTTACCAACAAAGGACGTGTCTTCAGGATTAAGACCTATGAAGTTCCTGCTGCTCAACTCAGCGCCAAAGGCATTGCAATCGTAAACTTGCTTCAGCTACAACCTGAAGAAACAGTTAGCTCAGTCATAAATGTCAGTAAACAAAGCAATGGTCATTTGCTGATGTGTACTGTACGCGGAGTGGTTAAGAAGACACCATTTGAACAGTATAAGAACGTTCGTCAATCTGGCTTGATAGCTATTAATCTTGATGATGGTGACGAACTTAAATGGATTCGCATAACCAATGGCGACAACGAAGTAGTAATCTCTACTCAGCAAGGTCAAGCTATTCGCTTCCACGAGAAAGATTCAAGACCTATGGGGCGTGTATCTCGAGGTGTACGTGGTATACGACTGCGCACCGGCGACCAGGTAATCGGTATGGATATTGTTGAAGAGGGCAGTAGTATCTTTGTTATTAGCGACCAAGGCTATGGTAAACGCACTAAAATAGCCCAATTCACCTCTCATAAACGTGGAGGTGTAGGTATCCGTTCGGCCGTAGTCAACAAAAAGACAGGCGAGCTAATAGGGGTAAAAACCTTAAGTGGCGATGACACGCAAGAAATTATTATTATTAGCAAGAATGGTCAAACTATTAGGCTTGGGCTCAAAGATATCCCAGAGCTCGGTCGTGCTACCCAAGGGGTACGTATTATGCGCTTGAATGACGGGGATCGTGTGGTGTCTCTGGCACTTGTCGACAAGGTCGAAGAAGAGCCGGAGCAGACAGAAATTACAGATACATCTGAGCAGTAATGTTGTAAAAACTCCATGATCGTACAAAAAGTGTTGACACAGTACGCCTAGCCGAGGTATGATTGACCCCAGTCTTTGGAGTTCTATTGAAGTGTCTCTAAAAACGGTCATTAAAAACTTATATAGTGCAAATCAACGTCAATGTTTTGAATTGTTTTTTTAAGTCAGAATTCTAGATTTCTAGATGTTCTACCTAAGCAGACAAATTCTTTTTTGGAGAGTTTGATCCTGGCTCAGGATGAACGCTGGCGGCGTGCCTAATACATGCAAGTCGAGCGGTAAGGCTTTCACAGATTATTTAACCGGATAAGTTCGCCTAGGCGAATACTGTCCGCAATGGTGTTTCTAGGCTAGAACACACCACGGTTGAATAATGTGTGAAAGTACACGAGCGGCGGACGGCTGAGTAACACGTAGGAACGTACCCCAAACTGAG
>CAZHPF010000014.1:0-14337 GCA_964534095.1 uncultured Candidatus Saccharibacteria bacterium | reverse complement strand
ATCGTCAAAAATCATCTGTTTTGTCACTAGCTCGCCTTGATGTTTTTTGAGCAACTCAAACAAACGCCGCTCTTTTACCGGTAAGTACTTCGCCTGCAGGCGTACCAGATACTCGCTCATAACAGGACTGAATAGGCATACTCCTCCGTCGGGAGTACGCTGCACCATGCGGGTACCAAACAACAATGGATCAGTTGGTATCTCCTTGCCCGCAGCTACTGTTTCGACCATTCGCTGGCGCCGAAAACTGAGCGAGGCATAAATGTCTTTGATAAGCAGTTCGACCATCGGATCGGACAACGGATTATTCAGGTTTTGGCAACCTAACAGGACTTGAAGTAACAGGTGATGTCCACCAGCCAACGCAATAGCTTGATCTTCTTCCGGCGTGATTACAGGAGTATGGGTAGCCTGGATTTGTTTTAGCTCACGGTCACTATACCCTGGGAAGTACACCGTTTTCGTGATCAAGTTCAACGCACTTTTTGTCGCATCCTCGCTGAATTCCGTCAACGGTTCTGAGGTTACAAACATCATGACAACCTTGCTGCGGTCAATATCCCGCAAATGCCGCAAATTATCGTATAGATTTTGGTCAACGACATGCTTTAGCCGGTCAAATCGATGAAATAACAATACCAGGCGTTCACATTCCTGCAATTTTTGGCGTAATAACCACCCCAAGCCATCCAGCCCCACACCTCCCGGCGTATCAGGCCTTGCACCTAATTTTTTAGCTATATGTTCATAGAGTGCTTGTTTCGTAAAATCATGCATCTCATATGCGCTCACGTAGATTATGTCTGCTTTTATCTGCTGTTGAAAGTGGTTCACAAAGAACGTCACCCCCACACCGTTCAACGCCACTAAGTTAAAAGAAGTGGACTCGTCTACCGCAGCCTGGCACGCCCGTACCGTGGAGGCGCAAAACTCAATAGGAAATCGATATAAATGATGTGGCATAAGATAGCTTCGTCATTATTTTATCATGATTTTATCAAGCAGCCCAGTAATAACGTGTTAACATAGGTGTTAATTAACCTAGGAGTTACTAGATTTTGAGAGTTACCAATCCAACCGAGTTTCCTGTTTTAGCAGAACTAGGGCGTATTACCGAAGCTACCGCAGTAGCAGTCGGCCCCTTTATTGGTAAAGAAGACAAAATAGGCGCAGACGGGGCAGCAGTAGAAGCAATCGGTTCCCTCTTGGCTGCCAGTTCAATCATACAATGCAGGGTAGCAATAGGTGAGGGAGAAAAAGACGAAGCACCAATGCTCCAGCACGGCCTTGTGCTCGGCAATGGCGATACGATGCGTGATTTAGCAGTAGACCCGGTAGAAGGCACCACGAGAACCTCTGAAGGAAGAGATGGAGGGATGGTCCTTATGGCACTGGGTCACGAAGGAGATTTCCTGCCATGGCTAGAAGAAGTCCCCTACATGAAGAAACTCGTCGTCGGGCCAGATGCAGCATGCACCCTTGGTAAGACCGTAGGTCTCGAAGGTGACCCTAGAGAAAATCTCAGGGAAATCGCCTATGCTATGGGGAGACCTGTAGGTCACTTACGAGTAGCAGTACTAGAGCGTGAGCGTAACGCTGAAATTATCGAAGGTGTCGAAGCAGTGGGAGCAACCCTTATAAGTTTGGATAGCGGTGATGTCTTACCTGCTATCCAAGCAAGCACAAAAGAAGATGAGGCAGTCCATGTTTTATACAGTTCCGGTGGAAGTCCAGAGGCTGTGCTCACAGCTGCAGTAGTTGCTGGCTTGGGAGGTAATATGCAAGCCGTCTGGGATCCCCAAAACAATATACAAAAAACAGAGGTAAGTAAGCTATCACCGCATCAACAACAAATATGCGGCCTGGATGGCTTGGTTGGCAACGGGGATGTATTTTTTGCTGCTACTGCAATTACTGACGGGCCGTTCCTAGATGGGGTTAGCCTTAATAAAGAGACTGGCCTATGGGAGCTAGGCGCCAATCCTACATTGCTTACCTACCGCGGTGCTCTATCCCAAGCAGCCCTTACCCACCGTCGCGAACCCGCCCAAGCTGCAGTAATCTAACCTACGCAGCGTATAATAAACTTTATGCAATCGATTTGTATACTAGGCAGACAGCCGTCTCTTGGGATGGCCGAGCTGGAGAGTCTATATGGCGCAGCTGTCTTGCGGCCGGCCGGCCGGGGAGCAGTGCTGGTTGACCTTCCCGCAAAAGACATTGCCTTTGCTCGGCTTGGTGGAAGCATAAAGTTGTGTAAACTCCTTACGATACTTGATACAACCAACTGGGGTGATATCGAAAAATTTTTGGTTACACAGACACCCTCTCATGCTACTATGCTGCCCAAGGGTAAACTGACTATCGGTCTGAGCGTCTACGGTCTTCAAATTGCTGCAAAACGGCTGCTCGCAACCGGGCTGAGCGTCAAAAAAGCCATCAAACAAACCGGCCGGCCAGTGCGATTGGTTCCTAACCCGGAGCTTGCCCTTAACAGCGCCCAAGTGTTGCACAATCAGCTCATCAGCGAACGAGCCTGGGAGTTGGTGTTTGTGCGTGACGGCAACAAAACGATTGTGGCTCAGACTACCAACGTCCAAGATATTGAAGCGTATACGCTTCGTGACCGTGGCCGTCCCAAACGCGACGCCCGTGTCGGTATGCTCCCGCCCAAGCTCGCCCAAACCATCGTAAACCTCGCAACTGGGTTGACACGTGATGAAAAGTTGACAGTGCTAGATCCTTTCTGTGGCACTGGCGTTGTCCTGCAAGAAGCTACACTCATGAACTATTCCGTGTATGGGACTGACTTGGATCAGCGCATGATAAACTACACAAACGAAAACTTATCCTGGCTAGAAAAACAGACTCATCAGAGTGTACAAGGCACCACCGAAATTGGAGATGCAACATCGCACGTATGGCAAGAACAGCCGTTTAGTACGATTGCTTGTGAAACCTACCTTGGGCGACCGTTTTCTGCGCCGCCCAAACCAGATATGCTTCAACACGTCATGCAAGATGTCAACCTTATACACAAAAAATTTCTGCAAAACGTTGCGCGCCAAACCAAGTCCGGTTTCCGGATGTGCATCGCTGTGCCTGCCTGGTTTGCGGGCTCCAGCATAAAACACCTCAAAGTGCTTGAAATATTACCAGAACTGGGGTATACTCGTATGGAATTTGCTCATGCTGGGCACGACCAACTGATTTATCATAGAGAAAACCAGATTGTCGGCCGTGAGCTGGTAGTATTAGTAAGAAAGTAGGAATAGTTCAGTGTCACACGTCAAAGCCGGTGGAACAAGCAAAAATAACCGTGATAGCGCGGGCAAACGCCTTGGCGTAAAGCTGTTTGGTGGTTCAACAGTTAAAACCGGCCAAGTTATTATTCGTCAAACCGGTTCGAACAAACGCGCTGGCAAAGGTACGTTCCTAAGCCGTAACTTTACTATTCACGCAGCCCGTGACGGTGTCGTGAAGTTCAACACCCGCAGAGTCCGTCTATTTACCGGCAAAACCGTCCCCCGCACCGAAGTCACCGTCGAATAAGATTAAAGTTCGCCATCGAACTTATACAATTCCAAAGCAGTAGTACCAAGAGGTTCTCCCCGTAACTTAGCGGCGGCGGCTCGATGGGCATTAGCGCTAAATACAAAGGTGCCGTTACGAGCCTGGATAACCAGCAGACCCCCGTCAGCATTCAGAACCGGAAGCATAGTTTCTCTTGTAGCATAATCCTCTATTTGCTCAATGCTAGGTCTTGGCTTGGCTCCTGGGATTCCTTCTCGTTGTCCAACACTTGCGTTTCCTTCCACTCCACGACCTGTCCATCCATTGAAACCCCCCGCCCCGATAATCTTTTCTGGCCGAACATAAATTGGCTCTTCTAGCCAGATAGCCTCTTCGACCCGTTCCATGCCTTGCTCACGGAAAATCTGATCGCTTGTAAACGATATACTTGCTAACTCGTCCTTTGACTTTCCATTAGCTACCAGTTGCTGAGCACGACGAATACCGTCTGTGATCTCGTCTTTAGTTGGTTTTTCAGCCGTAATCTCATGTAATGCCTCGGCAAGTTCATGACCCAGGTCTACATTTAGCCTTACAACTTCTTTGGTTCTTTCTCCCTTGCGAAGCACTTCTTCTACAGTAGGCGCTTTCTTTTGGGCTTCCATTCTCGTCGCATACTCCTCATCGACACGACGGAAGCCTATGACTTCGGCCAGATCATGCTCTGCTTCTTGGTGCGCAAGTAAAGCTGCTCGTTCCAACCCTTCAAAGCCTGTAAGAGTTCTCAGGACGGGGTCAGCGGCGTCTGTGTCAAATGCCCCTATCATACCCGAAGGAGCCTCGCGCCCCATCATAATTTCTGCCATATCCCTAAAACGTCTGATTTCACCACTCATACTCTCTATAGATCGGCGCAAAGTTGCAGGCAACATAGCTCTTTGCCGGTCATCGGCTGCTAGCCCAGTAAGCAAGGCAAATCCACCCTGTAGGTATTCGTTAAGCTGCTGCCGAGAGCTACCAGTTAAAGCATTTCTTCCCTGCGAAAGCGTCATTCGAATTTCCCCGGCTGCTACTTGCGCCACCGGATTGAATTGCTGGAGTGATTCGATCAATGGTTGTATGGCTTCCATTTGGGAACGAATACATAGCTCAACCTCTTCCGCAGTAGCCTCAGCAGTAAGCCCCACTCTTTCAGCTATATCGGCTACAGCAGTTGCTTTGGGAACAAACGCCTCTTGCTCCTCTTCAACCAAAGAAGGTTCGACAGATATTTCTGTTTTGGCCGACGCCTGAGGGTCTGCTGTAGCAGCTTCAGTACTAGAGCCGTCAACTGTTGTGTCAGCAGGTGTAGCAGGTTGAAGAGCAGGAGGTGCGGGTACTTCCTCAGCTCCAACAATAGTTGGGGTCTCCTCTATGCTCTTTGCTTCCACAGATCTTATTGGCTCAACCGTTTGGCGAACAGGGGTTATACCAAGCTGCAGTAATTGCTCGCGTGGGACTGTGTCGGTATCTAGATCCTCCTCAGTTGGCTGCCATGAATGCAGCTGGTCAACGGGAATTGTTTTCTTCATGTTCTGACCAGACGCTTCATCTGGCCGAGTAATCGTGGCAAGAATACCTGGAGTACCAGCAAAAGTTCCCTCTCCAACCTCCTTAACAGACCAACCTGTTTCGATAATACCACCGGTACGTTTTACCAAAAACTGGCCGTCAACAAGGCCGAGAGACGCTGCAGGTGAAGGTTGAGGTGCCATATCTGGTTCTTTTGTCATTTTTATTTCTATGCTTAACAGAGAAATACTAGCACAATTTTTGATTTTAGTCAAGTAAATGGAGTAGCTAAATAAGGGTGCTAGAGGCTGAGGTGTTCTTTGATTTTGTCTACGACGTCAGCAATGACGACCTGAGATTTGACGAGGTAATCATCTGCGCCCATAGAAATCGCCCGTTCACGGTCGGCGTCTTGGCTAAGAGCCGTGAGCATAACGACCTTTACATTGACCGTTTCCGGGGTATTACGCAGAATATCGAGCACATCAAACCCGCTGACTTTCGGCATCATAACATCCAGCAGTACTAGGTCAGGAGCATAGGAAATAGCTACGGCCAGAGCGTCTTCGCCATTCGGAACACGCTTCGTGTCAAAGCCTTCAGCCTGCAACCGTGTTATATATACGTTCGCCAGAGAATCATCGTCTTCGACGATGAGTATTTTCTTGGGCTTACCTTTAGTGGGGTCTGTTTGTGTGTTATCCATGACAGTGGTTATGGTAGCAGTTTTTAAGTCTTCAAACAAGCCTTTACGAAACCATCGAACATCGGATGTGCCCTGTTAGGGCGCGATTTAAATTCGGGATGAAACTGGCTTGCCAAGAAAAATGGATGATTGACACCTTCAATGACTTCCACTAGTCCGTTATCCGGATTAATCCCACTGGCTTTGATGCCCCATTCGGTGTATTTGTCACGATACACCGGGTTACACTCGCCGCGATGTCGATGTCGCTCCGTAATACTGGTCTTGCCATACACACGTGCCGCCAATGTACCTTTTTCGAGTTTACAGTCATAGTCACCCAACCGCATAGTCCCGCCGGTATTGAGCAGATTTTTTTGATCGGACATAGTATTGATTACCAGCTCGTTACTGTCCGGTTCAAGCTCAAATGTTGTTGCGTCGGTCAGCCCAGCATTACGAGCCGCGGCAATAACTCCCATTTGCAAGCCTAGGCACAGACCAAGATATGGCTTGCCAGAGTTCAGGGCATATTGTGCGGCTACGATTTTACCTTCCAGCCCGCGCGTTCCAAATCCGCCAGGAACGACCAGCCCGTCATAGCTTTTGAGATGTTTGGCAGCTTCCTTAGGGCTGCTAAGACGCTCGGCTTCTATCCAGTCAATGGTCACATTGGCGTCATTCCACCACCCTGCACTGTGCAGCGCTTCAAACACTGACATGTATGTGTCTTGGTTGTCCATGTATTTTGCAACTACGGCGATTTTTAACGTTCGTGAATGGTCAGTGGTCGCACGTCCTACCACGTCTTTCCAGGTTTTGAGGTTAGGCTTACCTGGCTTGAGGTGTAGTTTTTTTAGTAGTACCTCGGTAATTCCGCTATCTTCAACCGTGAGCGGTACTTCGTAAATACTACGGGCATTCGGGAGCAGTGCAATTGCTTCAGGAGCGACACCCCCAAACAAACTAAGCTTTGTTTTCACGTCATCTGAGGCTTTTTGTTCGCTTCTCACCACTAAAATATCGGGGGCAATGCCAAGTCCCCGCAAATCTCGGATAGAGTTTTGTGCCGGCTTCGTTTTAAATTCATGGCTTGCGCCTAGGTATGGCATGTAAACGACGTGTATATACGCGCAATTTTCGCTGCCCACTCTCACGCCAAACTCACGAATTGCTTCAATAAAGCTGAGGCTTTCGTAGTCCCCTACTGTTCCGCCAATCTCAACGATGTGTACATCAAAATCCTGGCCTGTTTCCTGAATATTTTGCTGGATAGCCCCCGTCAGATGCGGAATAATTTGCACATCGTCACCATCGTATTTGCCAGCCCGTTCATCCTGAATAAGCTTGAGGAGCACCCGGCCGCTCATAAGACTGCTTGAACTGGTAAGCTCTTGGTCGAGAAAGCGTTCATAATGACCGAGGTCGAGGTCAGTTTCGGCACCATCTTTAGTCACAAAACATTCGCCGTGCTCACGCGGGTTAAGCAAACCGGCATCGACATTGAGGTATGGATCACATTTTTGGAGGTTGACGCGCAGGCCGCGGCTTTTGAGAAGGTTGCCAATTGAAGCGGCGGTGATACCCTTGCCGAGCCCGGAAAGCACCCCACCTGTTACAAAAATATACTTCGTCTGGCTTTTTGCCATAGCCTACAAAACCTTACCTCTCCCTTACTTAGTAATATACTAGCGTAAGCGAGGATGCAGCGCAAGCATCAGAAGCACATTCAATATTCGTGAGTCTTAGACACCCTATTCTGTAAAAGATATTCTATGGTCTTAAGCCCACCCTTCCGATACAACCGATGACCCAGAAGTAAAATTGAGGGGATAAAGCTCATACTTGCCGTGAAGAATCCTAGAAGAAAAATATGAGGGGATGCTTGTCATTGTATGAGCGTCCTCAATTTTACTTCTGGGTCAATAGTGTTAGATTGGCTAGGGTGGCGATTTTGTATTACTTTTGACGGCAAAAGTAATGAAAGGTGGGGCACAAAGATACAGCACTGTGCTATCTAAGATCCTGTAACTCTGTTTTATAGAGAGGACTTAGCGGCATCGAGTTGAGGGTCGCGTTGCCGCTTGGCATCATCGTCACTCAATTTTACTTCCTTGTCCGGCTTAATACCCTGTTCGTTGATATTAATGCCGTTGGGTGTAAACCACCGTGCGATAGTTACCTTTAGGACACTACCATCCCCCAGCTCAATAACACGTTGTACACTACCCTTGCCGAAGCTTTTCATGCCATACAAGGTAGCGGCTTTATTATCGTGCAGTGCTCCGGCCACGATTTCGCTGGCGCTGGCGCTTCCTTCGTCAATAAGTACCACAGTCGGCAGGCCATGCAGCGGATTTTTGCCCGTGCCGTAGTAAGTCTTTATAACCTCTCCACCGCGTTTTTCTTCTAGTACAGTTTTCCCTTGGTCTAACCACAGAGAGGAGACATCCACCGCCGAATCCAGCAGCCCTCCAGGGTTGCCCCGCAGATCTAATATGACCGCGCGAACATTTTTGGCCTTGAACTGTTGGGCAACCTTAGTGGCAAGAGCGGTAGTATCGTCGCCAAAACGACTTATTTTCATGTAGCCAATTCCGTCCTCTAACACTTTACTTTCTACGCTTGGGATAGTTATTTGTTCACGGGTAATCTCGACGTCGATCACCTGGCTTTGGTTGCGCACAATTTTTAACTTAACCTTGGTGCCGCTTTCGCCGCGAATCTTTTTGACTGCGTCACTGACGGTCATGCCGAAGGTACTGTCTCCATCGACTTCAGCAATAATATCTTTGGGTTTCAGGCCAGCTTTTTCGGCTGGATAGCCGCTAAGCGGCGAGATAATGGTGATATTACCATCGGCATCTTTACTAAGCTCCGCGCCGATACCACTAAATCTTCCATCTAGTTGTTCATTAAAGTCTTTTGCCGCATCCGCGTTCATATACTCGGTATATGGATCGGCTGCTGCGCTGGCTAATCCTGATTTAAGCCCGTCGAGTAGTTTTGAGGTGTCAAGTTGTCCGTCATAATTTTGTCGCAGCTCATCATAGACTTTTTCAATAGAGTCATAGGAAAGGTTTTCTGGCGAATTTTGCTGAACAGACGATGGTGTGCCAACTTGGCGATGTGCGAGCTCGGATAACCTACCGACCTGCAACCGGCCATTACCGATGCCGATGCCAGCCGTAAATACAACAAATATAAATAAACTCTTGAGAACAAACCGTGTCCCGCGGCCCATAGGTGCTTTTTCTTTCAACTATTCCTCCACTATGTTTGAGATACTCCCACCATTATGGCACAGAGTATCGACAATCTCTATCGGAAATAGATGTATGTTAGCCCACTACCGTTGATGGTCATTTCACTGTAGCTTCCGGCCAAATCATAGTTGTATTGGCTCACCCGGATAAAGCCATTACTATAGACTTCTTCTACCCACATAGCATGGCCGTAAAAACCGCTCATAGAAATTGCTACCGATCTTGCACGAGGAGTTGAGCCAGTAGGAATACGATCGGCTTGGGCGCTGGCCGGCCATTGATTAGCGTTACCATGGCCACCCCAGTACGGCATGTGTCCATACGTCTGGTAGACTTTCCATGCTGTGTAGCTGACGCATTCGCGGTTATACATTCCCCATGGATCAACCAATGAGTCTTGCGGTGCATTGGCAAGGTTCGAAGGGTAACCGCCGTGATTCGGATCACCAGCAACCGCAGACCCACCAAGGCTTCGGTTGGCGGCAGCTTGTTGGGCGCGCAAGTCAGCGATCTGAGCATTGTTTGATTTGATTTGTCGGTTAAAGTTAGCTTTTTGACCCTCGGTAAACGAAAGTAGTTTGTTTTGCTTTGCTTGGTCGGCAGCTAATTGGTCTTCGATATTTTTCTGGTCAGCAATTAACTTTTCGACCAGTGTTTTTTGTTCACGTAACTGGTTTTTTAGTTCATTTACTCTATCGAGTGTTGCTTTAACTTTTTGCTGTACACTATCGCGATACTGTTGTTTGTCAAAAAATTCACTCAGGTCTTTGCTTGAAGCAAGCATTTCAAGAGTAGTGATATCCCCTTCGACATACATGGCCTTAATATTTTGGCCTAACAGTTTTCGCTGTTTATTAAGCTCCTGTTGAGCCAAATCGATTTGTTGTTTTAAATCATCACGTTTCTCTTGGTTATCACGAATCTTTGCTTGCAATGAGTTGATTTGCGCTTGGAATTTGTTGACAGCATCTTGATAGCTGTTGGCTTTTTCTTGGAGCTGATCCACGGCAGATTGTTTCTGGCTGTTTTGCGCTTCAATCTTTCGGATTTGCTCCTCGTACTGGTCAGCACGAACAACTGGCTCAATAACAAACCCAGCCACCATTACCCCTACTAATAGTACCAGGGATAAATTTCTACTGCTGCGATAGAGTAAATTACGCTGTTTGCTGGTGATTTTTTTCATGATAGTTTTTATGTTTGTATGAAACATAAGCATCATACACCCTCCCTGCTTATTCTGCAAGTCGTTTGGTGCCTTTTTAGCACCGTCCAGCGTCTTTCTGGAGCGACTCAATTGATACTGAATATCGTGTGGTTTCTATTTCGTTGACTTGAAAGTCAAGTAACGCCGTGTAGCAATTAGGGACGAAACGGCTCCTATCAGTATACCAGCTGATAGCTGGCCGGCCAAAATAAGCCAAAAATTACGGCCAAAGTACTGGCTGGCAAACGACACATCCAAAAACCCGAAGTTAGTAGCCTGAAACGCCGAGGTCGACACGCTGAAAAGCGTATTGCAAAGCACCACTGATATAATCGCTGACACGACACCGTACAACACGGTCTCTACGATAAATGGCCCGCGGATAAACCCAGTACTCGCGCCCAGCAAACGCATAATTTGCAGCTCATCACGACGGTTAAAAATTGCCATGCGGATGGTGTTAAAGATAATCAGCATTGACACGAGCGCAAACACTACTACCCCTACAAAGCCTGCTTCCCGCATAAACTTTGTGGCGCTGGTGATGTTGTCCAGGGCAACTTTACGGTCTCCAGAGTAAGAAGTCTCATCGGATTGAAGTGCTTTGACTTCCGGAGTGTCTAGATAGGCTTGTATATCATGTATCTTGTTTGGATCATGAGGTTTGATCTGTACGGTCGCTGGCAGAGGATTGTCGGTTTGTGAAATCGCCAGGAGCAAATCCAGGTTGTCTTTATTTTGCTCTTTATATGCTGCCAACGCATCGTCTTTAGATAGATAAGTAATTGATTTTACGTTTGGCGATGCTTCTAGTTCAGAGACCAGCTTATCTTTTTGCTCAGTAGTCACACTGTCTTTTAAATATACTGAGATATCGATCTTGTCGGTGATCTGCTGGATAGTATTGTTGAAGGTAGCGTTTGCAATGACCGAAAATAATATAATACTTAGAGTAATCACCATCACGGCAATAGCCGCAATAGCTAAGGTGGCGTTGCGGATAAAGTTCTGCATGCCCGCCCTGATTACGCGCGTAAGAGTAATTAATTGCCTGTTCATGATTTCGCCGCCTTATGACTATACTCACCATTTGCCCGGTCACTGACAATCTTGCCGTCTTTGATGGTAATTACGCGCCGCTTTAGTTTGTTCACAATCTCTTGGTTGTGCGTGGTAAGGAGCACTGTCGTGCCATAGCGATTAATTTTTTCGAGCACACGAATGACATCCCAGGCATGTTTAGGGTCAAGGTTACCCGTAGGTTCGTCTGCAATCAAAATTTTGGGTTGTCGCACAATAGCACGGGCAATCGCAACACGTTGACGTTCACCACCGGATAGCTCTCTGGGCATACGCTTTTCTTTACCCTTTAGCCCAACGATATCGAGCACTCGCGGCACAGTGTGTTTGATTTCCCTGTTGCCATAACCGACTATTTCAAGCGCAAAGGCAACGTTTTCAAATACGTTTTTATTAGGAAGCAGTTTGAAGTCTTGGAATACAACGCCGATTTTACGACGCAAAAGCGGTATGTCTTTGTCTTTGAGCTTGTCATAGTCAATACCGCCAACGACAATTTTGCCGGTACTTTGGCGCTCTTCGCGTGTGAGAAGCTTCAGGAGTGTTGATTTGCCTGCCCCACTACTTCCGACGATAATAACGAATTCTTTTGCCTCAACATGCAAACTAATACGCTCTAGCGCAGTACTTTTACGGTTATATACTTTTGATACCCTGTCCAGCAAAATCATGCATAAACAGTATACCAGAACTCTACAAACCAGCGCAGTTAATCAGCCGTGAACCACATAACCCGGTTCATACGGTCACGGGAACCGTCGGAACCAGTAACCCGGTTTGGTATCTCAAGCTCCCGAATCGTAAGAGGCGCTTGGCCGGCAAAGTTAAGCCGGGCGCTACGTAAAATACCGCTTTGCCGAAGTACGGTAGGTCGGTCGGGGTTGTCCATGCCTAGTGCGTCTTTCATCCACGGCGGGATAGTAACTGAGAACCTCTCTGCAGCAGCTTCATCTTCTGCGGCCTCACGACCGGCAGCCCACATTCGTTCAAATTCGGTCATAGCTCCATCCACATCAATGCCTAGAGCCGCCTTGAGCTGCTCTAACAGGTAATCTCTTTCAGCCTCTTCTCTTTCAGAATAGGCTTCTGGTTGTATTATCGCAGTAGTTGGTAGCGTTGCTGTTTCTTCATCTGGCGGAGAAAGGTACGCCTGAACTTCACCTACTAATTGCGCCGCCAAAGCCTGAAATGATTCGCCAATCTCGATTTCTGGGGCGGCAGGTTGAGGGGCAACTGGTTCATGTGTCGTCATTTTTATAGTATAGCATGGAATTGGTATTTTGTCTATAGTTATTCTGGTTTTTGCATGGCAGAACTCTGGTGTTTTATTGCTCCTGCTGTGTCACGCGTAAGAGTAGTCGCCTCGCTAAGCGTTGATGAAAACGGGCTAAGGACTAGCGCCGGCGGAAGTGTGACCATGTTAACAGCAAACCTTCGCACTTTGTTTTCAGTCAAGCCTCGTCTCATGCGTGCCAAGTCTTCTTCGACAACCTCACGACATAACTGCATGAACAGCGCCCGTCGCATGTCAGCGTCTAAGTCGGGTGCAAGGATTGCTTCAAGCTGGTCTCTCCGCTCTATAAGTAAACGTCCGGCGTAGCCCAGTGCTTGGTCGCCAGTATAGGGCTTCCCTCCTGGATCATTATTAAGATGGGTGAACTCCGGGTCTAGCCGTTGAAACCTTTTTCTATTTTCTTCAGGGTCATCCGTGCCAGTACGTCCTGTAACCGGCCTAAAACCATCTGCACCGCCATAACGAGTAGAGTTATAGGTCATGCGTAATGAAAGGTCGGTCAAGGTAATATTCTGAGCCAGCTGTGTATGCAACTTACGGGTTTGTCGATTATGCATAATCCCCCAGAAGGTGTAACGGAGAAGCTCGGGAGCTTCAAGCGCCAGAACGCTTCCCGACAACCCTCTTAACCCGAGTTCAATGTTCTCGGCAGTTTGTTCATGGTCGGCCAACATAGGTCCTACATGGGGTGAAACTGCCAGCCCAAACACACCCAGCCCAATCACCGTTCGCAGAAGTCTGCTTCCGGCAATACGTGCTACGAAACTTCGTTGATGGTGTTCATCGACAAGTTGACGCCGCTGGATGTGTTCTTTTAAGGCAGTATCGATAAGGATATAGAGATGGTTGGCGGCCAGATCCTGCAATGTGGGGGTTTCGCCCTCCCTAAACGATGTTTCCTCTACCAGTGAAGGCATCTGGCGTACAGCTAAAGCCTGTTCGGGTGTCTGTGCATCCAGTACTTCGCTAATCCGATCCATGACATGATCGACATACTGTTCGCGGGCAATGTCCTCTTGTTCCCGTTGATGGGTATGTTCCCATGGTCTCCTGCTAGGTTGAAGTAGCAAATCAAGATAAATATCACGTGCTTCCGCCCGGGCTATATCTGTTTCTCGTGGGGCAGATAGCATATCGATTTCGGCCAAGCATAACCGGAGACTGCCGCCCCGATTTACATATCTTTGTGTGTCAGTTGACCAGGTAGCCACGGGGTCGGCTATATCAAGGAATGTACGGGTAAGTTCGGCCAATCGTTCTGGGTTGGGGCACACAAAGGGAGGAGTTTCTGCTGCTGTACCAGCAACAGGGGCATCAAACTCCACCACTGCAGGCACATCGCCCCCTTCACCGGCCGTCAATGGTTGGCTCACCTCTAACTCCTAGCTTACTTATAAGCAGATTATACCATATAACCAGGTATGTTGCATATGATGGTCTACTCTATAGCTTGCTCGAGATAGGAGAGGATAAAGTCATCCAATTCGCCACCCAAAACCCTCTCGGGGTCGGACGACTCGTGCCTAGTACGCAAATCTTTGACTTGTTTATAAGGATGCAGTACATAGCTACGGATCTGATTACCCCACGCGGCCTGCTCATTTGGCCCTTTGAGCTCCGCAATACTTTCAAGATGTTGTTCTTGTTGAAGTTGCGCGAGTCTGGAGCGCAAAATAGTCATGGCTGTTTCTTTATTTTGAAGTTGCGATCGCTTGTCCTGAGCCGTTAGCATCAATATTCC
>CAZHPF010000013.1:0-14373 GCA_964534095.1 uncultured Candidatus Saccharibacteria bacterium | reverse complement strand
ATGTAGCGCAGCTGTTCACTGACGCACTCTAGCCCGCCAAGCTTCACAATGTTGCCTTTGAGCCTAAGCCTGCCTCGTGTTGCCATCCGAACGGTATCAGGCCCATCATGGATTTCTTTCATCATATAGTCGGGGAAGTGCGTATGCTCCGCGGCTTCCAGCGCGTGCTCAAACCGGACTGCTCCCCGTGCCACGGCCGTATCGTTTTTCGTATCTACAATCTGGAGTTTTGTAGCCGTCAGGATAGCAATCTCATTGTCCTCTAACTGGACAAAATTATCTGTTTTTTGAAGCACGGCCGTACTATCCGAAGCAATCACGTGCGCCTGTTTACTAATGCCAACAACTAACGGACTCGATAACTTTGCAGCGTACAGTGTGTCAGGTTCAGCCGTAAAAAGTGCGCCGATTGCATATGCCCCGTGCAGTTCACTGATAGCTTGTTTGAACGCCCGTAGAAAATCAGGTTGGCGGTGTAAGTGGTAGTCAATAAGATGCGGTATCACTTCGGTGTCTGTTTGGGAGGTGAATACATAACCCTTTTGGGTCAAAAAATCCCTGAGCTCGGTGTGGTTTTCGATAATCCCGTTATGTACCACGAATATTGTCTGATCGGTATTGCTGTGCGGATGGGCATTTTGCTCGGATGGTTCGCCATGGGTTGCCCAACGCGTATGCCCGATAGCAATAGAGGTATCTTGTTTTAATGCTTTCTTGACCGACTGACGAAGCCCTTCAACGGGGCCGGTTTGCCGCACAAGCACCGCACGATTATTAAAAACCGTGGCAATCCCGGCCGAATCATAGCCGCGGTACTCCAGCGCTTCCAACCCCTGTATAACCGTAGCTGTTGCCTCTGGATCTTTTCCGATATAGCCTACAATCCCGCACATACTGGTATCCTTTCCGATCAATGATGTGATCGTACAAGAATACCAAGAGAAAGAACATAGTGTTAACTAATCACTGTGGATTTATCTATAGGTGAACTATTTATATCACGCACGATTTATTTACATAGGGAATAACTGATTAAGGGCAGGCTTAAGACAATAAAGTATCTATTTGTCGGGCTATATTTTTCTGGAAGGCAGCTTGGCTGAATAGCTCGCTGTGTTGGCGCAATGCCTTAGCAGAGTAGCGGGTAGGCTTAAATGCGCTTAGGGTCTTTACGATAGCGCTCACTGATTGGGCATCAAAAAATTCTCCCGTCTTCCCCGGAATAACGTAATCAAGCGCGCCACCTGCCCGGTAAGCTAATACTGGTAACCCTATAGCCATTGCCTCAACCGGTGCTATACCAAAATCTTCTTCGCTAGGAAACAAGAAAGCTGATGCGCTGGAAGCTTGTTCTATAAGTGCAGCGTCATCCAAGTAGCCGGTAAAGGTGACCGTCGACCCCGCAATTGCCTGCAAACGTCGTGTTTCCGATCCCGTTCCCACCACGGTTAGAGGAAGTTGCAGTTCGTTGCAGGCAGCAATTGCTAGGTCAAACCGCTTATACGGTACATGGCGACCCCAAGTTATAAAGCTTGACGGTGCATCTGGTTTTAGTACTGCGCTGCTGAATTGTTTTGTATCGGCTGGCGGGGAGACAAGGATACTGTCGCGGTGATAAAACTGCTTGATGTTAGCTTGGATATGGCTGCTGATGGCCACGAACTGATCAATACGCTGAGCCGCGTTGTAATCGCGCCTGCGTAAAGGCCGCACCAGAAGCCGAAGCCCCAGCCGCGCCAGCCCATTCAACTGTCCCATACCTGGGTGTCTGATATATTCATCGTATTTTTCCCAGTAAAAATGGTTGGGCGTAAAACAGTAACAGAGATGTTTGGCATCTTTTCGGCCATGGGCAAACTTGGCCTCGCCGTTGCCGGTAGTACTGATAATAAGGTCGTATTCGTCCAAATCAAGCCGGGCAAACCACCATTGGCGCAGCAGCGGTAAAAACTTGCGGGCTTTGGCAAACGGCCACCACTGCAAATATCCTGTGACGACTTTATTGTCTAGCCGCTTTCGCCATTCGTCGCTACAGTAAGATGTATAAATAGGCGCGTCAGAGAACATACGATGTAGCTCCAGCACTACCTTTTCAGCTCCGCCTCCGTAAAGCCAATCATGCACAATCGCTACTTTTGGGGCTGATGCCATCTACTTGTCTCCTGAACCGGTGAATACGACACGGAGTGTTCGCAGTAAAATGCTGACATCCAGCCAAAAACTCCAGTTCTGTACGTAGTAAATGTCTAGCGTGCGCCGTTCGTCGAAGCTGATGTCTTTACGGCCGGACACTTGAGCCAGCCCTGTGATGCCCGACTTTACACTCAAAATTGCATGCTTGCGTTCATATGAATTCAGCTCCTGCGGCACGAGCGTACGCGGCCCCACCAGGCTAAGGTCGCCAAGCAGCACGTTAAACAGTTGCGGCAGCTCATCAATACTGGTGGCGCGGATAAACCGTCCGATACGAGTAAAACGAGGATCATTCGGCAAATAATCACCGTTTTCCCGGTATTGTTTCAGTAGATCCGGACGACCCATTCTGGTAAAGCCTTCCTCGGGCGAACAATTATAGCCCCGGCGGATGCTCCGAAACTTAAACACTCGGAATTCACGGTTAAAGCGCGTCAGTCGGGTCTGCCGGAAAAATACCGGTTCTCTCAGGTCAGACAGTTTAATAGCGCAGGCGACAACCAAAAGGAGTGGTGAGAGCACTATCAAACAAATAGCTGTGACAATCAAATCAAACAGCCGCTTCACAATCCGACCCCATCCAATCAAGGCTGTTTGGTGCACGGCAATCATCGGTACGCTGCCAAATAGGTCAACCGAAATATTTCCCACAAATAGGTCGCTATTGCCCGGCACAAACCGATACGAAATATGATGGTCGTGTGTATAGGCAAGTATCTCGTCGTTGCGATCGCTCGTAGCGTAGAGCTCAGTCTGAATAATACCGTGAATAGGAGTGTCTAGTTTGGTAGTTGCTTCATGAAAGTTTGCAAAATGCCGCATGCCTTTTATACGCCGACCGACCATGCCGATGATCCGGATGCCGGTATGGTTGGTGCTACGAAGATCCTTGGCCAGCTGTTCAGCAGCAGTAGTATTACCAATGATTAAAATGTCGCTGACGCCGACACCATAACGAAACAGAGACCGCCGTACAATACGGGCTAGCGTACGAAATAGCAGCACAAATCCAAAGCTAAGAACTAGTCCGTACACTGGCACGAGCCGACCCGGAAACAACTGTCCGATTGTAAAGAAGTCGTAACCAATCACTACCAGGATACCGACAATTGAGGCAACTAGGATTCTGCCTAATTCTGAAAACCTCCGTTCGTACACGGACTGGCTATATAACCCCATCAGCCCATGAATGATAATCCACATAGGGAGTGTGGCCACAATTGCCCAGAAAAATGTCCGGCCAGATACGCCCACTACCGTTGGGCTGTCAAATATCCGAAACCGCAGTAAAAAGGCCGCTAAAAACGCGCAAGCTACCGCTATAAAGTCACCAATAACCAGGAGAAGACCATAGACAACCGAAGCATTATTCTTCATCTGTTGCTGAATTATAGCATCGGTGTATACTGAACATAAAGCGAAAGCGAAACAATCCGTGCGAAAACTAAAAAAATCCGAACTAAAAGAAGTCAAGCGTATCACCGAGTATATGATCAGCGGCGGAGCATATTTTTGGTCGGGCTACGCCGCTTTTTTCTTTATCGACAAAGCACTCGGCAAAAGCTTTTTCTGGGCTAAATCCATTTCTACACTCACCGGCTGGACAGTCAACTACGTGTTGCAGAGGTACTGGGTATTTCGCAACCCCAAACTCAAAAAGCACCAGGCAGAGGTAACATGGCGCTATATCGTCATTACGCTCATAGACTTCGTACTCGATTACTTTATTGTGTATGGGCTGAAGGTAGCAGGCCTGACGCCATACCTTGGTCAGTTTGTGAGTTCAGGATTCTTCACGGTATGGAACTACCTATGGTACAAATACTGGGTGTTTCCCGAAAAGTTCTCAAAATTGAAACCGCGCCCAGGTGTAGCGCGAACAGTAGCTCACCGCGCACACGGGCCTACCGCCTACACCAAACCAAAACGTCAGAAACGAACCAGGTAGGAGTATAGTGATGCCCTCATCAGAACCGAACACCACTCTCCGCCCCACCAAAAAACAACGCGAACTGCTGACATATATTAGTGTGTTTATTGCTGAGCACGGCTATAGCCCCAGCTACCGGGAAATCATGAACGGGTTGCAATATACATCAGTCGCAACCGTTGCCCTGCATGTGAATAACTTGATCAAACGCGGACATTTGCGTAAGCGTGACCGTTCGGCGCGCTCACTCGAGGTGGTTGATTCTCCGGGAGTAGCTGAACTCAAAACAAACCAGATCAAACCAGCTGAGGAAAAATGGCTGGTGAGCAAAGTAGAACGTTTTATCAGTGATATTGAGGCGTCCGCCCAAGTTGACGATGCACAACTCGATCAAATTTACGTATTAGTCGGGGCGCTCAAAGTACTTGGGTTGGACGCTGCCGCACAGTCATTCATACCTCGACTCAGTTCTCTGAAAAAACGCTTGCCAGATTAGTCTATGGTAACTGTTATGCTTATGATATTATTGACCTGATTGGAAGAACGACAATGATGAAACACATTAGACGACTACTTTTTGGACTAAGCTTTCTCGCCGCCGCAGTGTTCCTTTCCGCGCCTCTGCAGGCAGCCACTCCGCCCGCCAATCCACCGGCCGGCGGGTCGTTCGCGCAGCGACTTACCCAGCGCAAAGCAGAACGCGGCATCAAGCTGGACGAAAAAGACGAAAAACGCTTCGCTCAACGTTGTGTCGTAGTACAGGGCAAGATACGAACGATTTACCAAAGCGCAACTACCAGCATAAACGACCGTAACAATTCTTATCAGCAAGTAGATGCCAAACTCTGGGTCATCATTGGGCAGCTGAAACTTGCCGGACAAGATACGTTCCAACTAGAGAAACAGCGTGGGACGTTCGTCAAGCAGATAAATGACTTTCAAACAACGGGCGCAAACTTCACGCAAACTCTCGATGATCTACAGGTCATCAACTGCGAAGCAGACGTGGTTGGGTTCAAAGCACTGCTTGATACCGCCAGGTTGTATTACGCGCAAGTTATTGATAAATCAAACGCCATTAATAACTATGTAGTCAATGATATCAAAGCAACGCTTGGTGAACACGTCTCTGCACTGCAACCAAAATCGGAGGCTAACTAATGTACCCCCAAGACCCTACACCCATGCAGCCAATCGTGGAGCCGCAACCAACCACCACCCAGCCTATGTTCCAGCCTGTTACTCCGCCAGGGCCTATACCACCAAACCCTTCCCAGCCGCAGCCATATGGACAGCCACCGATGCCTCTTATGGGTGCAGGAATGGTGCCCCGCGGCAAGAATAAAAAACCATTGTTTATTGGGATTGCTGCGTTGGCCGTCCTGCTTCTTGTCACTCTGCTGGTGGTGTTGTTGAGCACGAGCAAACCCAAGACGGTAGAAGCTCCTCAAACTACCAATGAGCCGCAAGGACCCCAACCAGCCCAGGCAATTGACGTAGAGCAGGCTAGTAACTCCATAAGCCAAGACATAACTGGTCACGATAACAACAAAGACTTTCCTTCTGGCCAGCTCGACGATAAAAGTCTTGGCCTGTAGTGCCCTGCTCGTTAGAATAAAGCCATGGCAATACTGCAGGCAATCATCCTAGGTATTATCGAAGGACTGACAGAATTCCTACCTATCAGTAGCACGGGTCACTTAATTGTTGCCCAACATATGATGCGCTACAAAGATACCGCTGAAACTTTTACGGTAGTTATTCAGATGGGAGCTATTTTGGCGGTAGTATGGTTTTATCGTCACGAACTGTGCTCTCGAATGGCAAGCCTGATGAAGCGGCGGCAAGGCAGCATACCATTTTGGCGTAATTGGATAATTGCCACTATCCCAGCAGGTGTTGCCGGATTGCTACTAAGTACCTTAGTAAGTAATGCCTCAAGCTCCTTTGTAGTAGCCGTAGCCCTGATTGTTGGCGGAGTCTTGATATGGCTGGTCGAGCAATATCACCGAGCACCCGCACCTGCCAAACGACCAGATATTGGTTCTTTGACGACAACTCAATCTATAAAAATTGGCTTGTTTCAGGTGTTGGCATTGATTCCGGGAGTATCGCGATCGGGAGCCACTATTATGGGCGGCCTCTTAGTAGGAGTTGATAGGGTAACAGCGACTGCTTTTTCTTTTTACCTGAGCATCCCAGTCATCATACTTGCGAGCGGCTACAAACTTGCAACAGGCTGGGAAAATATCCCAGCTATATCGGGAGGTGGAACCGCAGTCTTAGTAGGAATACTGGCTTCTTTTGTTACTGCCCTTGCAGCAGTAACCTGGCTGCTGCGCTATGTTTCTACCCACGACTTCAAACCTTTTGCGTACTACCGGGTCGCGCTAGGTGTAATCATACTAGGAGTCTTATCTTTCGCCTCACTCTAGTGTAGACGTTGCAGCAAAAACTACTACATATAGTGTGGGTATTTGGTGCTACACTAGAGGTAGTCCTTTTGAACAACAAACATGCTGGAAGTTGAGTGCCCCGTCCTTCGTTTCGCTCAATGTAGTAATCTAATAGTAGACTACTACATTGCGGAAACTGCGGAGGGCAGGAATTCTCACACTGTGCCGCAACGGTGACCTGTTGACATAAGGTGTACATACACCCCGTGTCAAGAGCAAGTCCGATACAGCAATAACAAATCTCTCGAGCAAGAGTTTCCGCATCTAATGCGTACTTGTCACCCTCGCTAGAGAGACACGAGGGGTTATATGGTCGCGTCAGTCGAAGCTCAAGTAGAACAGCGAACTAGCAACTGGCAAACAGCCGAATATGCATTGTCGCTTGATCGCCTGCGAATGGTTGGTAATGTGGCGTTGTCGGGTATTGCGCTTGATGCTGAGGCTCAAGGGTCACTTAATCAACTGCGTGCCGAATTTGATACGAGTTTAGCAGAAATGTTAAAAACTGATCCAGATTTTGGAAAAGAGTTAGAGATAACTCGTTTTGAAACATACGAAGTAAGAGAAGGACAGGCAATATCGCACGACAGCGTTACCCCGGTAGTGGATATGCTACAGCACGGTGTGGATCTGTCGGAAGCACTGGCAGAAAGCGACCCTCGTATGCATACCCAAGCCGTCAGAGACAACTATGACCTGTCGAATGCCATCGAAGTAGATGCCATGGTAGCTGGACGCAGAGACTACAATACCAGAATAGTGGCGAGCTTGCTGCCAGCAGAAGCAATTGAACGTGACGGAGAAGATTATTGGCGGGGTATGGGGTATTTCCCTGAGACACAGACTGCATTTTTTCAGCTCTATCATCTTACTGAAGAAGGTGAACTTCTGACCGGAACGCTATCGGTTGATGCGACTGACCAAGAGTCAATGCGCCAGCTCCTGGGAGAAATAGGCGTGGCGATACCAGAAGGCGAGCTAACAGATAACTGGTTACAATATGCATTCACCGATACAATGACCACAGACCAAGCTAAACAGTTCATAAAAGCTCTCCGGCAACGTCACTATGAGGCAGTGGGGCATGTTCCTACCAAGCCTACTTCTGTTGAAGAAGTGTTGGCAGCCAATGCAGAAGTGGTTAACCAATCGTTTGAGGAGCTGCAGATACCTCTAGGGGAATCTCTCGCCGGTCGCAAAAAGGCCACCGCTATCCAAAGCCTACTAAGGGGCTTTATGCAAAACTCGGTCCAACTAGGCTCTGAGGTACGCTCCGGTTTGGTCGCCGCATATAACAGGGATTACTTTAGAGACACCGATGCACGCTTGGTATATAAGCTTATCATGTACGCTACTGTTGAAGAGATCCGCAAAAGCCTACCGCTTTCCAAAAAAGTACTACTGCTTCGGACAATCCCTGATACACACAATCCGTCGCTCCCACGCCCAGACACAGCTTACGTTTCTACACAGCTCTTTATTAACCAGTTGGTTCAAAGTGCCTTGGACGGTGCTACGCACAACAGATCTTATGGCGCGTGCGGGACGGAGATAAAAATAAGTAATTATGCAAGTGATGACAACAGCCCAGAAGCAGTACTGAAGAAACTCTTTAATCCTCAAGACGTGTTTGGTGGAAAGGCTACAGATACACAGGAGTCTCAAGACGAAGATGAGCACGGTCCTCTAGTATTTCAGTGCACCGATGGGCACACCAATAGAAGGCAACGAGGAAAACTCATTGATGAATGTCAACACCGAGGCTGTAAAGGTTCGGTTGGATGCGACTAACCGCAAGAGCTAAGCTGCCTATGAACACAGACGATACCATCTACCAAGAGCTCGTAAAAGAAAAAACACCAGAATTGTTTTGTGACAATTGCGGGCACTATCCGATTGAACCCGTGCATGGGCATTTTATGTGTCCAGCTTGCCATATACCCACTAAATGCTGTGAAGGAATCCCTGCCGAATGAAAAATATAGGCGTGTTTGCAGGAACCTTTGACCCGATACATAACGGACATCTGGCTTTTGCGCGCGAGGCACTTTCGCAAGGACTTGAAAAAGTGTATTTTTTACCGGAACCGCGACCGCGCCGCAAACAAGGTGTCAGGGCGCTGGAGCACCGCATTGCTATGGTTAACCTTGCTATTAAGCATGAAAAAAAGCTTGGCTCCATCAAGCTTGAGCAAGCCCGTTTTACACCTCACGAAACTTTGCCGGTGCTACAGGAGCGGTTCAAGGGTCGCCAACTAGTCCTGTTGTTTGGCGATGATGTCATTAAGCATATTGCCGACTGGCCGCACATTGCTGAGATAGTAAACAATGTAACACTCATGGTTGCGGTACGCCATCATAACCAGCAAAAGCTCGTCGAAGCGTTTCGAATCCTGCGTGACACCAATGGGCTGGCTTTTCGGTACCAACTAGTTGAGCCAGGGCAGTTTGCTATATCTTCCAGCCGTGTGAGAAGTGACCTGCGAACGGACTCGCACAGCCCAGCCGTTACACCTGAAATCCTAGGATATATCCACAGCCAACGATTATATAGACGCATTTCCTGACACTTCGATCGGCAGCAATTAGTTGAGGGCGGCGTTGCCCAGATAATGATGAAGCTCGGCGAGATGTTTATCGCGGTACTTTGTAAACTCTACTTTTTTAAGCCCGCTCTTGCGGATAAAGGCGCTGATTTTTTCGCTACCAATATAGTGAGGGATCATGACATACGTACAGCCCAGGTCATATAACTTTATAGCTTGCGTATGGTTGTTGGCGTGACAAATAATGACTGTTTCGGGGTTCAGGCGATGAATATTACTCACTAGCTGACTGGTGACTTCAAAATCAGAAAACGTCACGATAGCTAGTTTGGCATCGTGGATTCCTACTTCCTCAAGCAACTCATGATCGGTCGCGTCACCGTATACAAACGGAATACCTTGACGTTCGAGTAATTCGATTACCGTAGGGTCGTAGTCGACCACCAGGTATCGTTTGCCAATTTCTCGGAACATGCTAATAAATTCATGCCCGCCGTGATGATACCCAAAGAGTAGCAAAGGATAGCCCTGTTTTGTCTTCTTTTCTTTATAGACGACTTCCTTTTCAAATGCCTTGATCTTTATTTTGTCAAAAATTGCAAAGAGTTCATCGTCGTAGTGCATCATATAGGTAGAGGTTGCAATGGTTGCGATTGCCACCAGTGTCAAGACCGCACTAATTTCGGGGCGGACAAGCCCTACCGAAGCAGCCAAGACGACCAGGACAATGGAAAATTCGCTGATTTGCGACAGGTTAACGCCGGTTTTAAAGCTCACACGCTTGGCATATCCCATCATACCCATAGCGGTAGTAATGACGAATGGCTTGCCAATGATAACAATTGCGGAAAGAACGATGGCGGGCAGAAGGGCGCTTGAGAGGCTCGATACATTAAGGCTTTCGCCCAGGGTAATAAAGAAAATAACCACAAAGAAATCTCGTAGCGGTTTAAGCCGTGCTGCTATTTCCTGGGCATAGGGCGAAGTAGCTAAGGCAACTCCTCCGAATAGGGCGCCGATTTCAATAGAAAATCCAGCTGCTTCAAACAAGCTTGCTATGCCAAATCCCCATGCGATGGCGAACAGAAACAGCATTTCCTGCGAAGATGCAATATAACGCGAGAACTTTGGCAGTATCTTTGTACTGCAGACTGCCAATATGATTAGTAATCCTATTCCTTTTGCGGTGAGTACTAATAAGTCGGAAGCATCCAGGCCGCCACTTTTGTTAGCGACGACAAACAGTAATGCCAGAGTTGCTACAAAATCTTCGGCCAGGATTACACCAATGGCGATTTGCCCGTGCAAACGGTTTTGTTCTTTTTTGTCGGTCAGGATTTTTACAATGATGATTGTACTGCTAAAAAATAGCGCCATCCCGATTATGAGTGCCTCACTCCGGTGGTAGCCGAGCAGCAGACCTGCCGTTGCCCCCATGGAGCCTACTACTGCTAACGATGACAGGGTGGTGACGATGACTACCTTGCCGAGCTTCTTGAGTTCAGACACGTTCATGCCGAGTCCAATGATGAATAATAAAAGCGCAATCCCTAGTTTAGAGTAGGCTTCAAAAGTTTCAACGGAGTGGATAACCCCCAGAAGTGCCGGGCCAACCAGCAATCCCGATAGGATGTAGCCTAATATAAGTGGCTGGCGCAGAGCGCGCATGATTAGAGACACACCTGCGGTGATGGCGATTACGATACTAAGTTCGGTAAAAACGTCGTGCATATTTGTATTTGTTGGTAGCTGACTGTATTGTACAACATGTAAAGGATAAGCACCAACCATGAAAGAACTGTTCCGTAAAACTGCAACTAAAGTATCGGTATGGGTGGGGTCGGCCGTTGTTTTCTTGGGTGCCGTATTTCTCGTACTTGTATGGGCCGCCACCGGCCCTATTTTTCACTATTCGAATACCTGGCAGCTGGTCATCAATACTACCACTACTATCGGAACGTTCCTGATGATATTCCTAGTCCAAAATACACAAAACCGCGACGGCAGAGCCGTGCAGCTAAAGCTTGATGAACTTATCCGGGCAACACGGGCGCGCGATGCATTTGTTGACCTGGAGGATTTGAGCGATGCAGACCTGGAAGGCCTTGACGCTGAATTTCGTGCGCTACACGAAAAACAGCTCACCAGTCCTACGATGAAAAAGCTTCATGCCAGCATTGCTGCCGCCCATCGCCAGCACTCAGTTCTAGAGACTACCGTAGATACACTCGGTAAAATTAATACCTTTGCCAACAAAAGCCGCAAACTTTAGTTGACAAAGCATAAGCATCTGTGCGACAATGGCAACACTTCAAACGATGGCGTTCGCCATGCGCGAGAAAATAAAAACAATTATATAACAAAACAATGGGAACGGTCCCGTGAGACTGGCCGTCCCTAGGAGTAAGGGAGTCGTCTGAGTAATGCCGGTAAAAATAAAAATCATACAAAATAGGAGTACACGCGTGGAAGTCAAAGTTCGTCGCCCCAAGTGGCAACAATACCTGAGCTACTAGCTTGAACAGTTAGGTGATTGCAAACAGCAGTAGGCTCTACTGCTGTTTGGCTTTGATTGCTTGGTCGATTTTAGCTGAGAATTCTTCGATACTAGAGGGGTTAGGGTCAAGCTTTTGGCCGTCAAGCACAAACGTTGGTGTGCCACTGTAGCCAAGACGCTGGGCTTCGGCTCGATCAGCTTGTACGGCAGCATTTACTTCGCTGCTCGCCAGGTCGGTCTTGAACTGGTCTATATCTAGCCCCAGCTGCTCAGCAAACCTTTCAAAAAGTATCTGGGCTGACTTGCTTTCGCTCCATGCACTCTGGTTTTCGTATAGCAGGTCGTGATACTGCCAAAATTTCTCTTGCTTATCGGCAGCCAATGCTGCGCGGGCGGCAAGCACGGCATTGGGGTGAATTTCCGAGAGTGGGAAGTTACGGAACTGGAACGTAATCTGGTCACCGTACTTTTCTTTGATTTGCTTGACGATAGGATAAAAGCTACCACAGACAGGGCACTGGAAATCGCCGTATTCAACAAGTGTTACGCCCGTTGTACCCTTACCGACAGTTAGGTTCGTAAGTTGTGAACTGTCGGGTGTTACCGTATCGCTGTTCTTGCTTTTGTTGACAAAAATAACACCGCCTATCACGGCGATGATAATGAGTAAAATGGCAAAAAATCGGTTACTCACGACTTATGTATACCCTCCATCTTCATTGAGCATTTATGTACGGATATAGTACCATACAAGTATGCATGCACTAGCAATCATTCTCCTGGCACTTTTGACGCTACTCAGCATTAGTCTGGAGCGAACGTATTCGGCTGTACCACTGAAGGAATTAAAGCGCCGCGCCCGACAAGGTAATGAGCTAGCCGCTGCCCTGACACGCGCCGTGGGGTATGGCTACAGTCTCCGCCTGGTACTGCGGGCGCTCATTGGTATAAGTAGTGCGGGCTTCTTTGTACTGGTGTCGCTTGACTCGCCGGCATGGTTCGCGATTATGGCTTCCGCGTTCCTCATCTGGCTAGGGTTTTTATGGCTTCCTGCCGCCCAAGTTACTACGCTTGGTGAGCGGTCGGCCGCCGCGCTCGCCCCATTCATCAGTAAAGTAGTAAGCTGGCTGCATCCCTTGCTGGACAAGCTAGGCACATTTATCCATCGGCATCGGCCGGTTCGGGTGCATACCGGACTGTATGAACGCCAAGATTTTGTGGAACTTATTGAGCAGCAGAAAGTGCAAGCCGACAATCGTATTGAACAATCCGAACTTGAGGTTGCTAAACACGCCCTGACATACGGCGATAAAACTGTCGGAAGCGTCATGACGCCGCGGCGTATGGTTACTATGGTTCCGGTCAGCGAGTCAATCGGGCCGGTACTCATGGACGAGCTGCACAAGACCGGACACTCGCGTTTTCCTGTCTATGATGATGCACCGGAGCACGTTGTCGGAACACTATTTCTCAGAGACCTGTTGCACGGCAAAGCTTCCGGCACTGTTCGGGAACGCATGCAAAAAGCAGTTTACTATGTGCACGAAGACCAAAGCTTGCACGACGCATTCCAGGCCATCCTTAAAACTCATCATCAGCTATTCATTGTCGTGAACAGCTTTGAAGAGTATGTCGGTATCATTACTATGGAGGACGTGCTCGAAACGATGATTGGCAAGCTCATCGTTGACGAGTTTGATCAATACGATGATCTGCGCGCCGTTGCCGCCCGCGCCGCCCGCAAGGAACATCAGACAAACAAAGAACCTGTCAAAGCTGTGCCATCCCACGAAGACCCCAAAGGCTAACCAACTGCCGCCCGCGGTTCTGCCACATCCATCACCTCTCTATAGGCACGTGCTTCGCCAATCATATGCTCCAGTGACGAAATTGTGAAATCGTATCCCACAAGCCGTCGGTCAATAAGTGACTGCTCATCAGGAAACCGTAACCATGCCGTGCTTGCCAGCCCTTCTCTTGCCAGCGGGCGTAAGTCCATAGGCGCTGGCAAGTAAATTCCGCTGCTTAGTTGACGGGCATCAAGCGGGCCTTTGGTCACGCTCACTTGTTGCGAAGTATCACGCAACTCTTGAGCGGAAAGGTCACTAGGCAGTGCATGGACCGCCCGATGTATAGATCCTGCGAGGGAAAGCGTTCTCGTAAGAGGATAGCCGCGCCTGGGAGGAGTGGGCAAAAAAACCAAACAAGCCCATTGTGGCATGTCAGGAGATTCGGCATCTGGCGCTATTTCGTGCCAAGAAGGCACAGTAACGTCTTCTGTATTGTGAAGCGCCAGGGCATCATCTATGACCTGCGTATTGCGCTCTGCCAATGCCTCAAACTGTCCTACTACCTGTGCTTGCCGCCAAGCCGGTCCACTGAGTAACCCCATGTTCCCTCCGAACTGTCTAATACCCATAATAACAGAATCCGGTTTGTTGTCCGAGCTACCTCTGTTATAATCTGACTTATGCAAGACAACACGCGACTGGATAATAATCTTAGGATCGACCATCGGGAGACGACCCGTGGTCTATGATCCAACGCCAAGTCGATCCAATCATAACTAATTTCTAAGGAATACTATGAGAACTCTCAACAAAGACATCGCCGAGCACATTGGCAAACAAACGACAGTCGAAGGCTGGTTGCACAAAAAACGTTTACTGGGAGGCTTAAACTTTATCACGCTTCGCGACCGCTCCGGACTTGTGCAAATACTTACTGAAGATAAAACCGAGATAGAAAAACT